>NZ_JBSHHY010000001.1:0-142577 GCF_053618675.1 Streptomyces sp. NPDC055632
CCCCCCTTCCACAGGGGGGCGGCGCTCCGGCCGTCACGGGTCTCCTTCAGTCGCCGGCGGTCGTGATCCGGGCGCAGGCCTTCACGACCTCGTGGAGGTCCATGCCCTCGTCGCGCAGGGCGCGCTGGCGGTCCGCCCCGCCGCCCCGGGCCAGGTGCGCGGCGATCCCCTTGCGGGCCTCGTCGAGGTCGCCGGTGTCCGCCAGGGCCTCCTCCACGTGGGAGAGAAGGGCTTCGAACGCCTCCTCGGAGGGGGTCTCCCGCAGGGTGAGGGGGTGGAGGAGCGGTCCCCCGAGCCCGGACCGGGCGGCGCGCCAGGACGCGAGGCGCAGGAGGCCGGCGGAGACGGGGGCCGGGGGCTCGCCGTTCCGCCAGGCGCGGGCGGCGGTCTCCACCAGGCCCCGGGCGAGGGTCGCGACGAGCACGGTGGTGTCGGGCTCCAGGCAGACGTCGGCGACCCGGATCTCCACGGTCGGGTAGTTCGCGGAGAGGCGGGCGTCGAAGTAGATCATGCCGGAGTCCTTCAGGACGCCGGTCCCCACCATGGCCTCGACCTGCTGGTGGTACACGGCCGGGGTGCCGAAGAGCTCGTACGGGCCGGCCGACGGCCAGCGGTTCCAGACCCGGCTGCGGTAGCTGCTGTACCCGCTGTCCTCCCCCTGCCAGAACGGGGAGTTCGCGCTGAGCGCGTTCAGGAGGTAGAGCCAGGGCCGGATCCGGTCGAGGACGGCGACCCCCTCCTCGTCGGAGTCCACGGCCACGTGGACGTGGCAGCCGCAGGTGAGCTGCTCCTTGGTGGTGAGGGCGAACTGCTCGGCCATCCACCGGTACCTCTCGCCCCGGTGGCGGGACGGCTCGACGGGGACGGGCGAGGTCGCGAGGGCGGCGACGACCGCGTCGGACTCCCGGGCGTACCGCAGCGCCTCGCCCCGCCAGCGCACGATCTCCTTCCGCATCTCCCCCATGTCCGTCAGCGGCTGGGTGGAGAACTCCAGCTGCTCCTGGTGCAGCTCCTTCTCGAAGACCTCCCCCGCCTCGTCGCCGTGCAGGGCCGCCGACGCCAGTACCGCCGACGACACGGCGAACGGCTCGCCCGTCCTGGCGTTGACGAGCATCAGCTCTTCCTCGACTCCTACCGTGCGCATCGACTCTCCCCTACGTCAGTGGACGCTTATGTCAGTGGGCGCCCCGCGCCGCCGGCCGCCGCCGGAAGGGGCGGCGAGCGGGGCGGGGCGAAGAACTCTCTCCCGCGTATGCCCGCTTCCGCGTCCGTGACGCGCCTCGCGCCACCCCTCTCAGCAGGAGTTTTCAACTCCGCCGGTACGGAACCGAGTCGGGGGCGCCCCGGATCTCCGGACGCCCCGGAAACCGATGTCGCGGCGGCGCCGCGCCGTGCCGGAACCCGGCGCACGGCCCTTCGCTGCCCACGTCCCCTGCGCCCCGGTGACCGCGTCGGTGTCACCGCTCCGTCGAGCGGGGTCCCGAAGGAGCCGCGGGCGCGCCTCGACGTGGCGATCCCCGAGGTGCGGGAGTTCACGCTGGACGCGTCCGGCGGGTGGACCGGGCTGGACGCGGACGGGGACGTGGAGGCCGAGGGTCGCCTGATCGGGGGCTGCGTCGAGATGCTGTGCAACCTCGCGGGGACGCCCTGCCTCGACGTCCGGGAGTTCGCGCGGACCGAGTCCCCGGAAGGCCTCCCGGTGTACGTGGAGGCGGGGGGCGACGACGCGTTCGCCATCTGCCGGAACCTGCACGGGATGAGGCCGGCCGGGTTCTTCGACCCGGCGAACGCGGTCCTCGTCGGCCGGACCCCGGCGCCCGGCACCGCCTCGCTCACCCAGCACGAGGCCGTGCTCGACGCGCTCGGGCCGCTGGGCGTGCCGGTCGTCGCCGACGTCGAGCGCGGGCACGTCCCCGCCGTACCTGCCCTGGTCAACGGGGCGCGGGGGCGGGTCGTGCACACCTCGGCGCGCAGCGAGCCGACCCGGACGCCGGACCGACGCTCCGGGCCCCGGCACAGGCCGGGAGCACCGGCTCAGCCGTAGGTGACGGTGACCTTCTCGAAGCCGAGGGCGCGCAGGAGGCCCTGGAGCATGGCGGTGGTGTTGCGTTCCGACCGGGTGGTGAGGTCGCTCTCCTTCGCCGCTTCGCCGATGCGCTGGGCGGCCAGGACGTTCACGGCCTGCTCGCCCGCCGGGTTGTCGGAGAAGAGGTCGCCGAGCCGGTCGAGGAGGCCCCGCTGCTTGGAGACCGTGTAGGACCGCTCGGGGTCGAGGTACGGCCGGTCGAGCCGGGCGTGCGGCAGGCGGAGGGTGGCGGTGGTGCGCTCCTCGTCGACCGTGACGGCGTCCTTGGCGAGGCCCGAGAAGTCGACGTGGGCGCCGACGCTGCCGCTGGCGACGTACAGCGTGCGGGTGCCGCGGATCGCGTCGGGCAGGAACCGGGCGTCCTTCTCCAGGTCGACCACGACCTGGTAGGTGCCGACGGCCCCCTCGTGGCGGTTCATGTCCTGGATCGACTTCAGGACGGCGGGACCGGAGCGGTCCTTGGTCTCGCTCCCGAACAGGTCGCCCAGGCCCGGCGGCTGGAAGAACCGGCCCACCAGGACCAGCACCAGGATCAGGGCGAGGAGCGCGGCCGCGAGGGGCCACCCGCGGGTGGCGCGTCCGGACCGCCGGGGCTCGCGCGAGGGTCTGCTCTCCGTGTCGTGTTCCATGCGCGTCTCGTGCCCGCTGCGCTTCCGGCCATGCGGAACCCGGCCCGGTTCACGGCTTGTTGGGGTGTACGGGACGGCTGTGGCCCTTGTCGTGCCGGCCCGGCGCGCAGGGACATACGGGGCGCCTGTGGCCGTTGCCGCGCAGGCCCGGCGCACATGGGTTGCGGCGTCGCTTCCCGGGTAGCCGCAACCCCTCGGAGAGGCCTGACGATGGGGGCGGAACATGAGGACGTGGAGACGGGACCGGAGCGCGGAGGGAACGACGGAGAAGGGCGGTCCCGTGCCCGCCCCGCCTCCCGTGGCGCCCGAGCCGCCCCGGGAGGCGGAGGAGCGGCGGGGACCGGGCAGGGCGGTCCGGGTGCTGGTGGCGCTGGTCGGTCTCATGGGGATGGTGGCGTTCGCGATCGTCCTGGCGAGGCTCACCCTGAACGCGTCGCCGGCGTCCGTGCCCCTCACCCACAGCAATCTGACCCCGGGCAGTTCCATCCGGGCGTACCTGGAGCAGCCGGCGTTCCTGGAGACGGTGAAGCAGCTCGGCGGCAACGTCCTGCTGGGCGTGCCGTTCGGCGTCCTGCTGCCGCTGCTGTCGCGCCGGACCCGCGGTCTGGTGCGGGTGGCCCTGCTCACGATCGTGACGATGCTGTTCGTCGAGCTGGTGCAGGGCGCCCTCATCACGGGGCGCGCCTTCGACATCGACGACGTCATGCTCAACACCACCGGCGCGCTGCTCGGCTATCTGCTCATCGGCCGGCGCCTGGGCCGCGCGGTGCACCCCCGCGTCCGGCGCCGGTGGTGGCAGCGGCGCACCGTCCGGCGGAAGGGTGCCGAACAGGCCCTGGTCGCCGACAGATAAGTTCGCGGGCATGTCGGACGACTGGCGGAAGGACCGGATCGGGGCCGCGCTGCGCGGCGAGAACCCCACGGTGCTGCGGCGCCTCGACGCGGCCTTCGCGGTGAGCCTCGACTCGGCCTTCGCCGTGATCGGCGACGAGCCGGACCGGCCGCGGGCGGCGGTCTGACGGCCGGGATCAGGGACCGGTGACGAGCCGGCCGAGCCGCGGGGCCAGCCACGGCTTGCGGCCGCCGGCCCGCATCCGGCCGCTCGCCACCGCCTTCCAGATCGGCGTGCGCCGGAAGGAGACCAGGAGGAAGGCGGCCGGCGCCGCGACGATCCGGCAGTCGTAGGCGCGCGGCGGGGCGTCGCGGGTGACCGTCACGGTCCCGTCGTCGACGACGACCGCGAGGCGCGGGCCGCCCTTGATGGCGAGGTCGAACGCGATGCGCACGCCCCGCGCCCTCACCGGGTCCAGGGCCGCCGCCATCATCGTCGGCATCGACTGCCCCAGGACGAGGCGGGCCTCGTCGTCGCCGATCGGCCACGGGAGGCGGGCGCCGCGCGCGACGTCCAGGCCGTGGACGAGGGTCTCGCTGAGCAGCAGACCGGTCACCGTCGCCAGGGTGAACGGCACCTCCCCGTACCAGGGCGCGGAGACGGGGGTGTCCGGGGCGAGCCCTTCGGTGACGCGCAGGAACGTCTCGCCCCGCTCGGCGACGAAGTCGGGCACCTTCGCGCGGTCCTCACCGCCGAACAGGGTCACGGACCGCGCGTTCATGGCCGTGATCCGCTCGACGAACGTGCCCCCGCCGGACGTCCCCTCGCCGGAGGGCAGAACGCCGTCCCACTCCACCGCCTCGTCGGGCGAGACGAGGGAGGTGTACGCGAGGTACACGGCCGCCAGGTGGGCACCGACGTCGCCGACCGTCCACTCGGGGACGCCCGACCCCGCGTCCGGGTCGGGCACGGCGCGCAGCAGCGCGACCAGGCGCGGGACCGCGGCGGCGAGCGCGGCGCGGGTCCTCTCGTGCTCGGTGACGGGATCGAACGTCGTGACGGTGCCCATACCACTCCCCCAAGTCGTGGACGGAGCCGCACATTACCGCCGAGTAGCACGGCTGCGACAGTCCTCGCGCACCACGGATCCCGCGTCCGGCCCGGACACCGGCCACGCACCCTTCGGACACCGGCCACGCACCCTTCGGACGGCGGCGACGGCGGCAGCGGAGGCGGGGGCGACCGGGGCGTGTCCCGCGGATCGGCGGATCACGGTCCCGGCCACCCACCGGGCACGCCCCGGGGCCGCCCTTTCGGCCCAATGGCGGTCCGGCCGGCGGCGCGGCGCCGCCCGGGGCCGGAGCGCCGGGTCCGGGCGGCGCCGCACCGGCGCGGGCCGCGGCCGGAGCGGTCCCGGCCGACTGGCGGGCGGGGCGGGCGGAGAGATGATGGAGGTCCGGCCCCGTGCAGCGAGGAGCCCGGTGTGACATGGAGGAAACGCTCAAGGTGAGCCCGCGCGGGGATGCCGTGTCGTGTGAGGGAGGCAGAGCACGAGGTGGACGACGAGATCCCGCCCTTCGCACCGGAGTACCGGGGGCTGCCCTTCGCCGGTGAGGCCGCAGGGGCTCTGCTCGACGCCGGGGGCAGGATCATCGGGTGGACGCGCGCGGCGGAGGAGCTGCTCTCCCTGTCCGCCGACCGGGCCTGCGGGCTGCACATCGGAGACCTGCTGAAGGACCCGGACACCCGGCACGTGCCGCCGTCCGACCGGTGGCCGGAGGCCTGGTCCGGTGTGGCCGTGACGCTCACGGGCACCGGCGAGGAGCTGAGGGTCGACTTCCAGGTCCTGCCGCTCACGGACGCCGGCGCGTGCGCCGGGGCGTCCCGGTACTTCGTCCTCGCGGCCCCGGAGGGGACGGCGGCCCGGTGGCGGCAGGACCAGGCGTTCACCACGGAGCTGTTCCTCCAGGACCGGCTCGGCCTGGCCGTCTTCGACCTGGACCTGCGGCTGGTCAGGACCAACACCCACCTCCTCCCGTACACCGGGCTCGCGCCGGACCTGCGGGGACGGCGGCTCATGGACTTCCTGTACGCGGAGGACGCGGCGGCCGTCGAGCGGCAGCTGCACGAGGTGCTGCGGACGGGGCTGCCGCTCGTGCGGGCGGAGCAGACGGTCCGCACCCTCCAGGAGCCCGGGGGCGGAGCGGTGATGGCCATCTCCGCGTTCCGGCTGCAGGCGCCCGACGGACAGGTGTTCGGGGTGACCGCGCTGTTCACGGACGTCACCGAACTGCGCCGCACCAGCGAGCGCCTGTCCGTGCTGCACCGCGTGACCGCGGCGGTCGGCGGCTCGCTGTCGGTCGTCGGCACCGCCGAGGACCTGGCGGCGGCGCTGGTGCCGGCGGTGGGCGACCTCGCCGTGGTGGAGATCGCGGAGGAGGTGTTCACCGGCGAGGAGCCCACCCCGGCCCCGGACGGCAGCATGCCCCTGCGCCGGACCGCCGTGGCCGGGCACAGGACGGCGGAGGCGCCCCTCGACCACGTCGTCCTGGCCAGGCCCGACGCCCCCGCGGCACCGGCCGACCCGCTCACCTCGATGACGGTCGCGCTGCGTGCCCGGGGCAGCGTCCTCGGGCGCATGACCGTCCACCGGGACGCCGGGAAACCGCCGTACGAGGCGGCCGACCTGCATCTGCTGCACGAGATCGCCGGCCATGCCGCGCTCGCCCTGGACAACGCCCGCCGCTACACCCGCGAGCACCGCGCGTCGGTGGGGCTCCAGCGGAGTCTGCTGCCGCCCTCGGAGGCGGAGAACGTCGCCGTGACCACCGCCGGGGTCTATCTGCCCGCCGACACCGGGACCGGCGTCGGCGGGGACTGGTTCGACGTCATCCCGCTCTCGTCCGCCCGGGTCGCCCTGGTCGCCGGCGACGTCGTCGGCCACGGGCTCTCGGCCACGGCGATGATGGGGCGGCTGCGGACCGCCGTGCGCACCCTGGCCGACCTCGACCTGGAGCCGGACGAGCTGCTCGTGCACCTCGACGACCTGGTCTCCCAGCTCGGCGTGGAGACCGACGGGAGCGACGAGTCCGACGACGCGACGGGGCCCGCCCGGCCCCGGACCGACCCGATCGGCGCGACCTGTCTGTACGCGATCTACGACCCGGTGTCCCGGCGGCTCGCGATGGCCTCCGCCGGGCATCCGCCGCCGGCCGTGGCGGCCCCGGACGGGAGCGTCGCGTTCGTCCCCGTGAACCCGGGACCGCCCCTGGGCGTGAGCGGGCTGCCCTTCGAGATCGCCGAGGTCGACGTGGAGCCGGGGAGCATCCTCGCCCTCTACACCGACGGCCTGATCGAGAGCCGCGAGCGCGACGTCGACGAGGGCATGGCCGACCTCGCCCGCCGTCTCGCGGAGCCGGGCGTCTTCGACACCCCGCTGCGGAGGCTCGGGCGCGAGATCGTCGCCGGCCGTCCCGCGCACCACCTCACCGACGACATCACCCTGCTGCTCGCCCGCACCCGCGCGGTGCCGTCGTACGACCACGTCGTCTGGCCGGTGGACGCCGATCCGGCCGCCGTGGCCGAGGTGCGCGGGGCCGCGGCCCGGCAGCTGGACGACTGGGGCCTGACGGAGCTGGCCTTCACCACCGAGCTCGTCCTGAGCGAGCTGGTCACCAACGCGATCCGCTACGCCGGCGGTCCGGTGGAGGTGCGGTTGATCCGGGCGGGCCGGCTGGTCTGCGAGGTGTCCGACCCGAGCGCCACCCAGCCCCGCATGCGCCGGGCCCTGCTCACCGACGAGGGTGGCCGCGGCCTGTACCTGGTCGCCCAGCTCACCACCCGGTGGGGCTGCCGCTACACGCGGCACGGCAAGACGATCTGGGCGGAGCAGGAGATCCCGGACGGGGCGGACGCGGCGCGGTAGCGGAACCGCGCGGCGGTGGAAACGCGTGGTAGGGGTTGCACGTCAACCGGCCTTCCCGCGAGGGTCATTCACTCCCGAACTTATCCGAAACCGACCAAATCGCTGCTACCGTCGGGCGCTCGACAGCTCCCGGCGCGTGATCGGCGCGCCGGGTCCGACCCGGGAGAAGCGCACATGAAGGTACTGATCACCGGCGGGGCCGGGTTCATCGGCTCCACCGTCGCGGCGGCCTGTCTCGACGAGGGGATCGACGTCGTGGTCCTCGACAACCTGTCGGCGGGCCGCGCCGAGTTCGTCGAGGGGCGGACCTGGTACCGCGGCGACATCGCCGACGGGGAGCTGATCGACCGGATCTTCGCCGAACACCCCGACATCCACGCCACCGTCGGGTGCGCGGCGAAGATCGTCGTCCCCGAGTCCGTGGCGCGGCCGCTGCACTACTACACGGAGAACGTCACCAAGGGCCTGGCGCTCCTGGGACACCTGGTCCGCAACGGCTGCGAGCGCTTCCTGTTCTCCTCGTCGGCCGCGATCTACGAACCGGGGCAGGGCATCACCGAGTCCTCGCCGCTCCGCCCGGCGAGCCCCTACGCCCGGACGAAGGCCCACTTCGAGAACGTGCTGGAGGACGTCGCCGCCGGCACGCCGCTGCGCGCGGTCTCCCTGCGGTACTTCAACCCGATCGGCTGCGACCCCGAGTTCCGCTCGGGCCTCCAGGTCAGGCGGCCCACCCACGCCCTCGGCGTGATGATCGACGCCTTCCACGAGGGGCGCCCGTTCCCCGTCACCGGGACCGACTGGGAGACCCGGGACGGTTCCGGGATCCGCGACTACGTCCACGTCCACGACCTGGCGCGCGCCCACGTCGCGGCCCTCCGCCGCTTCGACGCGATCACGTCGCGGGACGCCGGCGGCACTCCGTACCGGCCCGTCAACCTGGGGACCGGGCACGGCACCACCGTCTTCGAGCTGATCCGGGCGTTCGAGAACGTCACCGGCAAGCCGCTGCCCACCGAGGTGGCGGGCCGCCGGCCCGGTGACAACGCGGGCGCCTACCCCGACATCGCCCTCGCCCGCGAACTCCTGGACTGGGAGCCGGTCCTCTCCGTGGAGCGGGGCATCGCGGACTCGCTGGCCTGGCACGCCCGCCGCGACCTCGTCCTCGCGGCGGACGCGGACGACTGACCCCCGGTCGCGGTCACGGGCGGCGCCGGCGCGCCGGCAGGAGCCGGCGCTGCTGCGGCGGGTCCGGTACGGGGACCTCGACGGCGCCCTCGTGGACGGCCCGTTCGGCCGTGTCGTCGTCGACGCCCGCGAAGACCAGGACGTCCCGGGCGACCAGCCGCACGCTCTCCCACACGGTGACCGTGGGGGTGAGTCCGGCGTCCGGGGCGTCCCGGACGGCGTCGAGGACACAGCGGGTCGCGTGCCGGCGGACCGCGCGGCTTCCGGGCGCCGCCGCGAGCGCGTCCAGGGCCCCCGACAGGGCCCGCAGCGTGGGGGCGAACTCCTGGCGGTGCCGGGTGTCCAGGGCGAGGGCGCGGCGGACGAGGGTGAAGCAGCTGTTGCCGAGCAGGTCCAGGTGGAGCGCGGTGACCGTCTCCCGGGTGAGGTGCTCCCTGCCGCCGCGCCGGTGGAGGGTGCGGCCGGCGACGGCGGCGCTGTCGGTGCGCGCCTGGCCCAGCTCGTCGAGCAGCGTGTAGACCGTGCGCACCTCGTCCCAGGTGCGGGAGGTCCGTTCGTCGTCCCCGGCATCCATCTCGCGCGCCGTGAGGCCGAGGGCGTCCGCCAGGCCGGACAGGGTGGTGGACTCGGCCCTCCTCAGCAGGGCGAGGGGGTGCACGGGGAAGAGGAGCTGGCTGAAGACGAGGGCGACGGCGCCGCCGATGAGCGCGTCCAGGACGCGGTCGATGCCGGCCTGCTGTCCGGCGGCGACGCAGATGACGGCGCCGACGGCCGCCTGGGCCATGGTGATGCGCCGGCCGTCGAGGACGAGCGCGACGAGGAGCGCGCACAGCACGGCCGCTCCGACGGTGACGGCGCCGTGGTCGTGGCCGAGGAGGGTGAAGGCGAGCTGTCCGACGACGACGCCGCTGATGACGCCGACCAGGACCCGCACGGTGTTGGTGCCGCGCCCGCCCAGGGGGGTGTTGAGGGCGACGAGCGTGGCGATCGGGGCGAACAGGGGGACGTGGTGGTCGATGAGGTCGTCCGCGATCCACCAGGACAGGGCCGCGGCCACGGCCTGCTGGAGCACCGGCCACAGGTTGTCCTCCACGCGCCTGCGGAGCTTGGCCATCGTCCCCTTTCCGCCCGTCTCCCGCCGGACCCTCCGGCGGGGTGCCGGTCCGTCAGTCGACGTCCTCGAAGAGGCGCCGTCCCGGCTGGTGCCAGTGCTCCAGCTCGGGGAGCCGGTCGGCCGCCTCCGGGCCCCAGGTGCCGGGGGCGTACGGCAGGGGCGGCTCGGCGGGGTCGAGGACGGGTCCGACGATCCGCCAGCACTCCAGGATCGTGGGGAAGAAGGCGAAGGCCTCGGGGTCGCCGACGACGGCGCCCCTGAGGATGTTCTCGTACGGCAGTTCCTGCCGCCCGAGGACCTTGGCGAAGTCGACGCCGATGGGCACGGTCACCGGGCGTTCCACGCCCTCCTCGGGCTTGCGGAGCATCAGGTCGGCCCGGATGCCGGTGTCGCCGTCGATGCGGAAGCGGATGAGGTTGGGCGGGGTCTCCGAGGCGTCGCCGCCGAAGAGTTCGAGGGGCGGGGTGCGGAGCTGGACGATCACCTCGGTGGCGGTGACGGCCAGGGCCTTGCCGCTGCGCAGGTAGAAGGGGACGCCGGCCCAGCGCCAGTTGTCGATGAACAGACGGGTGGCGAAGTACGTCTCGGTGGTGGAGTCCGGCTTGACGCCCTCGACGTCGAGGTAGCCCTCGTACTGGCCGCGGACGGTGGCGGCGGGCTCCATGGTGCGGGCGGCGTGCAGGACCCGCCACTTCTCCAGGCCCTGGGCGCGGGCGTTGGAGACGCTGGGCGGGTCCATCGCGAGGAAGGCGAGGACCTGGAGCAGGTGGTTCTGGACGACGTCGCGCAGGCAGCCGACGGCGTCGTAGAAGGAGCCGCGGTCGGCGACGTCGAAGTCCTCGGCGAGGGTGATCTGGACGTTGTCGACGTAGGAGCGGTGCCAGATCGGGGCGAGGAGGGTGTTGGCGAAGCGGGCGACCATCAGGCTCTCCACGGCGCTGTTGCCGAGGAAGTGGTCGACCCGCAGCAGGTGGTGGTCGTCGAAGCAGGTGTTCAGCTCCTCCTGGAGCGTGCGCGCGGACTCCAGGTCGTGCCCGAACGGCTTCTCGACCACCAGGCGGGCGTCGCGGTTCAGGCCGGCCTCGGCGAGGGCGCGGGCGACGGTGGTGAACAGGGACGGCGGGATCGCCAGGTAGTGGGCGACGAAGCCGTGCCCGGCGACGGCCTCGCGGAGCCGGTCGAAGGTGGCCTTGTCGGTGAAGTCCCCGGTGACGATGGAGAGGTTCGCCGCGAGCCGGGCGAAGACCTCCTCGTCGAGGTCCGGGACGGCGGCGGCGACCGCCTCCCGGGCGTGCCGGCGCAGTGCCTCGTCGTCCCAGTCGCCGGCGGCCACGCCGATGACGGGGACGGTGAGCCGGCCGTCCTCGACGAGCCGGTAGAGGGCGGGCAGCAGCATCTTCTTGGCGAGGTCGCCGGTGATGCCGAAGAGGACGAGGGCGTCGGCCGTCTCCAGGTCGGCGGGGCCGAGGAGGGTGTCGCTCATCGCGAGCGTCCTTTCTGCGGGGATGCGGTCCCCCGGGGGCCGTCGGAGCGGTCCGGGCGGTCCGGCTCGTGCTTGAAGCGGGCGTCGAGGGCCTCTTCGATCTGCTCGGGGTCGCGACCGCGGGTCTCGGGCAGGTACCGGCCGACGAAGAGGAACGCGAACAGGCAGATCCCCGCGAAGATCCAGAAGGTCTCGCCCTGGCCGATGAGGTTGGCCAGGGGCAGGAAGGCGAGGCTGACGACGAAGTTGGACACCCAGTTGACGGCGGTGGAGAGGCTCGATCCCTCGGCCCTGACGGACGGCGGGAAGATCTCGCCGATCAGCGTCCAGAAGACGGGGCCGAGGCCGCCCGCGAAGGCGGCGATGTAGATCACCATGAACACCAGGGTCAGTTCCGAGTTCATGCCCACGACGAACGCCAGTCCCAGCATGAAGATCGAGACCGTCATCAGGCCGAGCGAGACGAGGACCATGGGCCGTCGTCCCACCCGGTCCACCAGTCTGATCGCCACCAGCGTCATGACGAGGTTGATCAGGCCGATGAAGACCGAGTAGAGGATGGCGTTCGAGGCGTCGAGTCCGGTCTGCTGGATGATGGTCGGCGCGTAGTAGATGATCGTGTTGATGCCGCCGAACTGCTGTACGGCGGCGAGGGTGAGTCCGACGATCAGGGCCGGCCGCACGTCGGGGGCCAGCAGCCGCCGGGTCCCCTTCTCACCCGCCTGCTCGTTCCGCTTCTGCTTCTCGCGGTCCTCGGCCATGCGCTGCCGGGCCCGCCGGACCAGCTCGTCGGCCGTCGGCCCGTCGGTCAGGGCGGCGATCCCCCGGCGGGCGACGTCCTCCTGCCCGTGGGCGATCAGCCACTGCGGGGACTCGGGCAGCAGCCACAGCGTGGCGGCGATCATGAGGAGGGCGGGGATCGCGCCGACGGCGAACATCGCCCGCCAGGCCTCGCTGCTCGCGAAGGCGAGGTTGACGAGGTACGCGACGAGGATGCCGATCGTGATCATGAGCTGGTTCATGGTGAGCAGCCGGCCGCGGATCTTCGTCGGCGAGATCTCCGAGAGGTAGACCGGCACCGTGGCGGAGGCGGCGCCGACGGAGAGTCCGAGGACGATCCGGCCCGCCATGAGCGTCAGGTAGCCGTTCGCCAGGGCGGCGATCGCGGTGCCGACGACGAACACGACGCCGATGAGGCGCAGGGCCTTGCGTCTGCCGAGCCGGTCGGCGAGGCGGCCCGCCGAGGTGGCGCCGACCACGGCGCCGATGAGCAGGACGCTGACCACGCTGCCCTGTTCGAAGGAGTTGAGGTCGAAGTCCTCCTTGATGTAGAGCAGCGCGCCGGAGACGACGCCGGTGTCGAAGCCGAACAGGAAGCCGCCCAGCGCGATCGCGGCGGCCCAGAGGGTGATCCTCCGTATGCCCTCCGGCGCGACCTCGGTGAGCGGACCGTGGGTCCCCGGTTCTCTGGAAAATCCCTGGACCATGCGACGCCCTCGTCTCCCGGACGCACGCCTTCCCGACGCACGTCTTCTCGGTGGCCTTTGCGATCATCGTCACCGCGCGGCGGTGGTGGCGACATCTGTGCGGGCGATCGGGTGACGCGGGAAGGCGCCTCGCGTGTCGGTGGGTGGCCGTAGGTTGGGGCCGACCCGGCACCGACCGGCAGCACACGCGAACAGGACGATCCGCATCGTGGGAATCCCCTCCGCCGAGCACGGCGTTCCGCTGACCGACCGCGTCATCGCCTCCGTCCGCGCCGATCCCGGGCGGCCGGTGCTGGACCACGACGCGTGGGCGGGGCCCTGGCTGGCGGGAGCGGCGGAGCCGCTGGACGACGACGTGCTCGCGGCGGCCGTGTTCCCCAGCGGGCGTCCGCTGCCGCCCAGTCTGCGCCGGTGGCTGGCGTTCGACAGCGGTCTGCTGCGCCGGTTCGGCTGGTTCGACTCCGGGTCGGGCTTCACTCCGCGGACGCTCGGGCGGATCGGCCGGGACGAGTTCGGCGACGGCTGGGGAGCGCCGTTCGAGGCGCTGTCGGAGCGTTTCGACGAGTGCTTCCTGCTGCCCGGCGGTTCCGACTCCCGCCGGGTCCTCGCCACGGGTGAGCCGGACGCGTTCGGCGAGTACCCGGTGTTCGCGCTCGACGTGGACGACCTGCCGTGCGTCGAGCTGATGTACCCGGGTCTCGACGTCCACCTCGCGGACACGGCGGGCCTCGTCGCGCGGCCGGAGGGCGGCTACTCCTCGCTCGCCTCGGATCCCGTGTACGGCCCGAGGATGCGGGCCCACGCGCGGAACGTCTTCGCCGGGAGGTTCCACGAGGAGTGCCTGGACTGGCCGGACGCGTGAACCGGACCGGCCGGTCCCGGGCCCGCGCCTTCGGGACCGGCCGTGATCCGCCGGACGGGCCCTATCCGACGGCGGGGACCTGGGTGACGAGGCCGAAGGCGTTGTGGACGATCCGCACGCGCCTCTCGTTGTAGTCCATGGTGACCATCGCGCCCTCGGGGACGTGCACGATCTCCAGATCGGGCCGGTCGCGCAGGATCACCCGCTCGGCCCAGGCCTTCGGCAGCCCGAGGGTCTCGGGCCAGCTGGTCCGCTCCCCGGCGGGGTCCGTCGTGCGGGCGCCGGGCAGGGCGGCCGCGTCGAGGACGGCGGGGGCCGCCGCGGCGGTGGTGGCGGTGGCGTCGGCGGTCTCCGGGGCCGCGGTGGCGGCGGCCGGAGCGATCAGGGCGGTGGCGGAGGCGGCGGCGAGGGCCGCCAGAAGCATCTTCTTCACGTCCGACAGAACGATTCTCCGCTCCGGCGGTCACCGCGTACGGGCTCCCGGTCGCCTGTACGGCCCATCCGGCGGCGCCTCCGGGCGGGCGCCGCCGAACGGGTCCGGGCGTCAGATCCGCGTCGAGAGCGGGACCGTGATCCGCTTCAGCCAGCGGCCGGCCGCGAAGTCCCGCGCCCTGACGACGACGCGGTCGTGGAAGACCTCGACCTGGAGCCCCTGGTTGAACGTGCCGGGGACGGAGACCTCGCCGCCCTTGCCGTCGTCCGTGAAGCCCGTCTGCACGGCCCCCGTGTTGACGACGGAGAAGCCGTCCAGGTTGGCGGTGCCGGGGACGACCCTGCGGACGTACCAGTCGGACAGGGCGAGGTCCCAGTGGGTGTGCCCGCAGAAGAGGAAGACGTCGCGGTGGCGGCCGAGGATCCCGAGGAGCCGGTCCGCCTGGAGGTAGTCGCGGGAGTACAGCCGGTTGTGGCTGCCGGAGACGGTGTTCGGGAGGGGGTGGTGGGTGACGACCATGACGGGCTTGCGGCGGCGCGCCCAGTACGCGAGGCGCTGTTCGAGCCAGGTGAGCTGCGCCTCGCTCAGCCACACCTCGTCCCAGAGCTTCGGGTCGTGGTAGTGCATGTACTTCTCGGTGCCGAGGCTCAGCACCGGGATGCCGCCGAAGGAGTGCTCGGCGTGCACCGTGTCGCGGCGGGCGAAGCGGTAGAAGCTCCGGAAGAGGGAGTCCTCGGTGGTGCCGTTGGGCCAGGTGTCCTGCGCGAGGGTCGACGGGTCGCGCCACTTGGGGACGTAGAACTCGTGGTTGCCGATGGCCCAGGCGACCGTACGGGCGTGGGTGTGGCGCGCGAGTTCGGCGGAGACCTCCGCGTACTCGGCGTCGTAGCCGCGCGGGGTGATGTCTCCGGCGACGGCGAGGCCCGAGCTCCGGGGGTTGGTGCGGTTCATGTCCTCCAGGGCCACTCCGAGGTCCCCGAGGTCGCCCTGGATGTCGCTGATGACGTTGAAGGCGGTGATGGGCCGCTCCGGGCCGGCGTGCGCGGGCGACGCCGCGCTCGCCGGGGCCGGGGAGACGGCGACCGCGCCCACCGCGCCCGTCGCGGCGGTGAGGAGAGACCTGCGATCCACAGAGGGTTCCTTCCGGTTGCGGCGGTGCCGCCGGCGGGCCCCCGCCCCGACGCCGGCGCCTGCCCGGGCGCCGCGCGCGTCCGGGGCACCGCCCTTCGAACTGGACCCGTCATACGTACGCGACCTTGTTGGACCGCCGTCCGGCTCCGGGTGTCCGAAGCGTGAACGCGTTCCGGCGGGGAGGCGCCGGCGCCCGTTCGCGCGGGCTCACGCGGGGACCGCCCGGTCCCCGGGGGCGGGGACGGCGAAGAAGGCGAGGGCCGCGACGAGGACGCCGGGGTGACCGAGGAGGGCCGCGGCCGGGAGGGCGGCCTGCACGAGGGCGCCGGTCCAGAGGATCGTGTCGGGGGCGATCGCGCGCGGGAAGCGGGCGAGTACGGCGCTGGCCGCCAGGGCGGAGGCCGCCGTGCAGGAGAGGAGCATCGCGCCGCGTCCGGCCCCGCCCAGGACCCGCTCGCCCAGGAGGGCGAGAACAGGGCTTCGCGCTGAGCCCTTTCACCACCGGCGCCGCGCGGCGCGCCGCCGGCCGGGGGCGGGTCCGTTCCCGGGCGCCGATCGCGTCGGGGAGACTCAGCCGGGCTCGTCGCCCAGTTCGCTCCTGACGACCTCGCTCACCAGACCGCGCAGCCAGGCATGGGCGGGGTCGGCCTCGTAGCGGGGGTGCCAGGCGAGGGAGAGGCTCAGGGCCGGCAGGTCGAGGGGGATCGGGAAGGTGGCCAGGCCGAAGCGGCGGGCCGTGGCCGAGTGGACGTGTTTCCCGAGGATGCCGACGAAGTCGGTGTCGAGCAGGGCGAGGAGGGCCGAGGCGAAGGTCGGGTAGACGGCCACGACCCGCCGGGTCAGGCCGTGTTCGGCCAGGGCCGTGTCGATCGGGCCGGTGAACCGGCCCCGGCGCGAGTGGTTGAGGTGGTCGGCGGCGGCGAACCCGGCGAGGGTGACCCCGCCGTCCAGGAGCGGGTGTCCGGCGCGGACGACGCCCACGAAGCGGTCCTCCAGGAGCGGTTCGATCCGGGTCTCGGGGCCGGTGCCGGCGATGTGGCCGAGTTCCAGGTCGGCCAGGTCCTCACGGAGGAACTGCACGTCCTGCGGCCCCTCGCCCAGGAACCGGAGGGAGACGCCCGGGGCCTCGGCGCGCATCCGGGTCAGGAGCGGCGCGCCGAGGCGGACGACCAGGGACTCGTCCGCCTGGACGGTGAAGACCCGTTCGAGGAGGGCCGGTTCGATCGCGCCGGCCGGCGCGAAGACGGCGCGGGCCCGTACGACCAGTTCGTGGACCTCGGCCCGTACGGCCAGGGCGCGCGGGGTGGGGACCATGGACCGCCCGGACCGGACCAGTACGGGATCGCCGAGGGCGCGCCGGATGCGGCCGAGGGTGCGGCTCATCGCGGGCGACGACAGGCCGAGCCGGTCGGCGGCGCCGCCGACGCTGCCCTCCTCCAGGAGGGCGTCCAGGGCGACCAGCAGGTTCAGATCCAGGTTCAGTTGCATGGCGTGCACTTATCTCTTCGCGAAGTTGCATTTGAAGGCAAGTCCGGTGCGACCCTACCGTGGCAGTGCGGCCGGCCGGCCCGCCTTCGGTTCTTCTCCGGTTCTTCTCCTCACCGGTTCCTCTCCGGTTCTCCTCCGGTCTCTTCGAACGAAAGATCCTTCCCATGCTCCTGGATGAAGTGCGTTCCGCGCCGCGTCCCGTCGGCCGCCGGACCGTGTACGCCGTCATGGCGGCGTGCTCCGTGCTGGTGGTGTCGCTGGTGGCGGCGGTCAACCTGGCGGTCCCGAAGCTGGCGGCGAGCGCGCTCGCACCCTCCCCCGGCCAACTGCTCTGGATCGTCGACGCCTATGTGCTGGTGTTCGGCTGCCTGCTGATCCCCGCCGGCGCGCTCGGCGACCGGTACGGCCGCAAGGGCGCGCTGCTGACCGGTCTCGCCCTGGTCGCGGCCGGTGCCCTGGTCTCCGCGGCGGCTCCGGGCGTGGCCGTCCTGATCGCGGGCCGGGTCGTCACCGGCGCCGGGGCGGCGCTCGTCATGCCGGCCACCCTGTCGCTGATGCTGGAGGTGACCGAACCGGCCGGGCGGCCGCAGGCGGTCGCCGTCTGGACGGCCGCGACCGGCGTCGCCGGTGTCGTCGGGAACGTCGGCGGGGGCCTGCCCCTCCAGTACCTGCCGTGGCAGGGCCTGTTCCTGTCGGTCGCGCCGCTCGCCGCCGTCCTCGGCCTGCTCGCGGCCCGTTTCGCCCCGCGCGGCGAACGGCGGCCCGCGACCCTGGACCCGGTCGGCTCGGTCCTGCTCGTCGCGGGCGTCGGGGCCCTGCTGTACGGGATCGTGGAGGGGCCCTCGTCCGGCTGGGTCTCCGTGCCGGTGGTCGGCGGACTGCTCGTGTCGGCCGCCCTGCTCGCGCTGTTCGCGGTGCGCTCGCTGCGCTCGGACCGTCCGCTGCTCGATCCGCGCGTCTTCCGCGTCCGCAGGCTGCGGGCCGGCTCCCTCGGCGTCGGGACCGCGTTCTTCGGCCTGTTCTCCCTCTTCTACGTCAACGCCCAGTACCTCCAGTACGCCAAGGGGTACTCGCCGCTGGTGGCGGGCTGCGCGATCGTCCCCCTCGCGGTCGGCATGACGGTCGCCTCGCGTCACAGCGTCCGGCTGGCCGCCCGCTTCGGCGACGGCGTCGTCGCCGTCGGGCAGGCCGGCATCGTCGGCGGGCTCGTCCTGATGTCCTTCGCCACCGCCTCCACCCCGTACCCCCTCTACGCCCTCTGCCTCCTGGTCCTCTCCCTGGGCATGGGCCTGTGCGTGCCCGTCCTCTCGGCCGCCGTCATGACCTCCCTGCCGCAGGCCCGGGCGGGTCTGGGGTCGGGCCTGAACGGCGCGGCCCGTGAGATCGGCAGCGCGCTGGGCGTCGCCGTCATGGGGACGTCCCTCTCCTCGCACGGCTCGGAGGTCTTCTCCACCGCGATGTCCTTCGGCTTCCGGGTCGTCGCCGGGATCGTCCTGGCCGTGTCCCTCGTCACCCTCGCGTGGTGGCGCGGCGGTGACGGGGCGCCAGGGACGGCCCCGGCGGGGTGGTCCGGGGAGGTCGGACGCGGTCCGGCGGGGTGATCCGGGCACGTCGGACGCGGTCCGGCGGAGTGGTCCCGGCACGTCGGGTGCGGTCCGGCGGGATGTTTGGGGTGCCGGTCGACGGTCAGGCGTAGTCGACGAACCTGTTCGTCTCATCGACTGGGGAGCACATGGAGAGCGTTCTTCGGCTGGCGGCGTCCGTCGGCGGCTCGGCACTCGTGGCGTTCGTCGTGGTCCGCGCGGTGGACGTGCTGGCGCGCCATGCGGACGCGCGTCACCACGAGACACCCTTGTGGGGGCTGCTGCGCCGCTGCCGTACGCCGTTGTTCGTCGTCCTGCTGACGGCCCTGCTCCGCTGGACCTACCCGGCGTCGACCTTCGCCGTGCTCGAGGAGCACGCCCAAGTGGTGGGCCACGTGCTGCTGCTGTGCCTGATAGGCGGCGGCGCCTGGCTGACGATCCGGGCGGCCTCGGCCGTCGTCGAGTCCTCGTACGCGCGCTACGCCGTGCGTGCGCGGGACGCCGCGCGGCTGCGCCGGGTCCGTACCCAGGTGACGCTGATCATGCGGGTGGTGTCGGTCGCCGTCGGGGTGCTCGCCGCCGCCGTCGCCCTCGTCACCTTCCCCTCCTTCCGCACCCTCGGCACGTCCCTGCTCGCCTCGGCCGGCATCATCGGCATCGTGGCGGGCGTGGCGGCGCAGTCGACGCTCGGCAACCTCTTCGCCGGCTTCCAGATCGCCTTCGGCGACATGGTCCGCATCGGGGACACGGTCGTCGTCGACGGCGAGTGGGGCATGGTGGAGGAGGTGACGCTGACCTTCCTCACGGTCAGGACCTGGGACGAGCGCCGGGTGACGCTGCCCGTCTCGTACTTCACCTCGCGGCCCTTCGAGAACTGGTCGCGGGGCGGGGCCCAGATGACGGGGTCGGTCTTCGTCCACTGCGACCACTCCACGCCCGTCGCGCTGATGCGGGCCCATCTGCGCGAGTTCCTCGCCGCCTGCCCGACCTGGGACGAGCGGGGCTGGGACCTCGCCGTCACCGACACCTCGCCGACCTCCATCACGGTCCGGGCGATCGTGACCGCCAAGGACGCCGACGACCTGTGGACGACCCGCTGCGCCGTACGGGAGGAGCTCGTGCGCTGGCTCGCGCGGGAGCACCCGGGCGCCCTGCCGAAGGTCGTCACCGCTTCCGCGCCCGGCGAAGCGGACGAGAGGGCGGCCTGATACCCCGCGCGTCCGGGCGGCGGCTCAGAGAGCGACGTGCGGGTGGTCCGGAGTGAGGTGCCGGACGGCGGTCCGCTCCGCGTGCGGGGCGAGCAGGTCGCGCAGTTCGTCCGCGGCGGTGTCGAGGAGTCGGCCGTCGCGGTCGGCGCGGAGGGTCTCCAGGGCGAAGACGACGCGGGTGGAGTCCTCGGTGACGCGGGTGCGGTGGGCGTCGCGGTGGTTCCAGTGGCGGGTGAGGACGCCGGCGGCGTCCGCGTAGACGATCTCGCCGGGCCGGGGGGCCTCGACGGTGTCGGGCTCGCCGAGCGGGGTGAAGGCCTCGGTGCCGTGGGCGGGGCGGATGTCGACGTCGCCGGTGACGTGGTCGAGGTCGAAGGCGCCGGCGGGCAGGCCGTGGCGGACGGAGACGGTGTTGTAGGAGTCCACGGCCGGGTTGATCCGCGGCAGCACCCCCTTCTTGGCGAGACGGCGGCCGAGGGCGTCGACGCTGGGGCGGACGCGGCGGGGGTTGGTGCCGAAGGAGCGGTACGCGGCGTGCCAGGCCTCGATGCGGGGGTCGGTCTCGTCGGCGGGGAGCCAGGTGCGGTCGGCGAGCCGCCGTTCGAGCTCGGCCACGGCTCCGGCGGTGCGGGGCCAGGGCTCGCGGCCGCGCAGGCCGGTGGCGGTGACCAGGGCGATGCGGGTGCCGGGGAAGGCCTCGGCGACGGCGGGGGCGAGGCGGAAGGCGGTCATGGGATTTCCGTTCCGTGCGGGGGCGAAGGCGGTCTTCGTACGGGACGTCCCGGCCCTCAGGCCAGGGCGAGGAGGCCGACGGCGACGGCGGCCGTGCCGAGGCCGACGAGCTGGGCCCGGTGGATGCGCTCGGCGAGGACGCCGCGGGCGAGCAGGACCGTGCCTGCCGGGTAGAGGGCGGTGACCACGGCGACGACGGCGAGGTCACCGCCGCGGACGGCGAGCAGGAAGAGCAGGTTCGCCACGGAGTCCAGCGCTCCGGCGGCGGCCGAGACGGCGTACGCGGGCTTCTCGGGGCCCAGCCTGCGGTACATCAGCCCGGCGGCGACCAGGGTGACGGCCGAGGAGACCGCCCGGCCCACGATCAGCGGGGCCACTCCGCTGTCGGAGGGCGCTTGGTGGAGGAAGACCAGTTGGAGGGCGATGGCGGCGCCCGCGCCGAGGGCGAGCAGCAGGGCCGTACGGGAGGGGCGGACGGCTCCGGCGCCGTGCCCGGCGCTGACGAGCACCACCGCCGCCAGCGCGAGCGGCAGGCCGAGGAGACCGGCGGCGCCCAGGTGCTCGCCCTGGAGGAGCCCGACGCCGACGGGAAGCACGGCGGACACCAGGGCGGTCACGGGCGACAGGACGCTCATCGGGCCGATGGCCAGGGTCCGGTAGAGCAGGGCGAACGCGGCGGCCGAGGCGACGCCGGACGCGGCTCCCCAGGCGAGGGCGCCGGGGCTGAACGAGGTGCCGAGGAACGGCCACAGCAGCAGCTCGACCGCGAGGGAGGCGGGGGCGGCGACCATCACGGTGCGCAGGACGTGGGCCTTGCGGGCTCCCAGGCCGCCGAGGAAGTCGGCGCAGCCGTAGGCGAGGGAGCTGCCCAGGGCCAGCAGCAGAGCGATCACGGATGACATCCCTAGTTTTCTCAATGGAACGACCGAACCGTACAACAGACCGACCGACATGCGTCAACCGATCGACCGGGCGGTACATTCCAGTGATCCGCTCGCGAGAACCGGGCGGGGGTCGGGCGGAGAACGGGAAGGGTGATCGAATTGGCCGAGACAGAGGCGGCCCTGCGGACGCTCGCGCACAACGTCAGGACGGCCCGCGTCCGCGCGGGCCTGTCCCTCGACGAGCTCGGACGGCGCGCCAAGGTCAGCAAGGGTGCCCTGGTGGGCCTGGAGAAGGCCCAGGGCAACCCCAACTTCGCCACCCTGGTCCGGCTGGCCGACACCCTCGGGGTCTCGGTGTCCGCCCTGATGGAGGGCCCGACGGAGGGCCGGGTCCGCGTGGTGGACGCCGCCGGCGTCGCACCGCTGTGGACCGGCGAGGAGGGCGGCGAGGCCCGCCTCATGCTGACGACCTCGGGCCCGGCGCCGGTCGAGGTCTGGCGCTGGAGGCTGGAACCGGGCGAGGAGTACCCCAGCCACCCCCACCGGGCCGGGGTCGTCGAGACCGTCAGCGTCACCTCGGGCCGGATGACCCTGGTCGTCGACGGCGTCGAGCACTCCGTGGGCACCGGCCAGACAGCCGCCTTCGACGGCGATACCACCCACACCTACCGCGGCGCCGGCACCGACACCTGCCGCCTGATCATGACGGTCCACCTGCCCCCGGGCCCGGCTTCCACGTACTGAGGGAGCGACGGACCGACGGGCACCCGTCGGACGCTCCGGGGCCGCACGGGTCCCGAAGATGGGTGGTGGCACCCATGACGTGAGAGGCCCGGTGGGTCAAGCTGTCCTCGGTCGAGAGCGTCGTCGCAGGTCAGGTCGTTCGGAGGGTGGGACGGGGGCCGCGCGCGTCCGGTCCGTGGGGGCCGGGCGGTGCACCACGGCGTTCGCCCCCCGTTCCGTCCGTCCCTTCCGGAGAAGCCCCGATGCTCGTCCTCATCGCCCTCTCGGCCGTCGCCCTGTTCGGCTCCCTCGTCCTGTGCACCGTGACCGTCGCACGGATGCGGGAGCTTCCGGCGTGGCGGCGCTTCCTCCCCCTGAGCCTCTTCCTGATCGCGCTGGCCGCGAGCCTCCTGCGCGCCGTCGACGTCCGCGAGATCGCCGACGCGATCGCCTTCCCCCTCAACGCGGCGGCCGTTCTCCTGTCCGTGCGCGAGATCCGCGCCCGGCGGCTCCGGAACGCGGCCGGGGCTTCCTAGGGCCCGACCCGCCGGACGCGCCTCGGGGACGTACTCCCCCGGACGGCACGGCAGTTCGGGGTGGACTTACTAGGACGCCCAACTATATGTTCGTGGCACAAGGTCCGCGGTGCAGGGAAGCCGGTGTGAATCCGGCACGGTCCCGCCACTGTGACCGGGGAGCGTGCTGCCGTCCACACGTCACTGACGAGGTCCGTCGGGAAGACGGGCGGCACGCGGGGATCCGGGAGTCAGGATACCGGCCGCGGAGCGTTCCGTGTTGTCCACGAGGATGGAGCAGACACGCATGGCACCGGTCCGTACCCACGACCCTGGTGATCCGGCGGAGCGAGCGGCGACCCCCGCGTTCACATAGCTCTTCGGCGGCCCCGCGCCGCCCTGTCCCACGGCGTTCCCCCTCGGCGCACCCACCCGGTGCGACCGGCGGTCCGCCGTGCCGTCCCCGGATCCGACCTGACGAGAGCAGGCACCCATGGTCCGTGAACTCACCCATTTCATCGGCGGGAAGCACACCGCCGGCACGTCCGGCCTCTTCGGCGACGTGTACGACCCCAACACCGGCACCGTCCAGGCCCGCGTCCCGCTCGCGGGCCGCGCCGACACCGAGCACGCGATCGCGGACGCGGTCGCCGCCCAGCGGGAGTGGGGCGCCTGGAACCCGCAGCGGCGCGCCCGCGTCCTGCTGCGGTTCCTCCAGCTCGTCGAGGACGAGCGCGACGCGCTGGCGAGGCTGCTGTCGGCCGAGCACGGCAAGACCGTCGCGGACGCCCACGGCGATCTGCAACGCGGTCTCGAAGTAGTGGAGTTCGCCGCCGGCATCCCCCATCTCCTCAAGGGGGAGTTCACCGACAACGCCGGAACGGGCATCGACGTGCACTCCCTGCGCAGCCCGCTCGGCGTCGTCGCCGGCATCACCCCGTTCAACTTCCCCGCGATGATCCCGCTGTGGCAGGCCGCGCCCGCGCTTGCCTGCGGCAACGCCTTCCTCCTCAAGCCGTCCGAACGCGACCCCTCCGTACCGCTCCGGCTCGCGGAGCTGTTCCTGGAGGCGGGGCTCCCGGCCGGCGTCCTCAACGTCGTCAACGGCGGCGAGGAGGCCGTCACCACCCTCCTCGAAGACCCCCGCGTGCAGGCCCTCGGCTTCGTCGGCTCCACCCCGATCGCCGCGCACATCTACGCGACGGCCGCCGCCCACGGCAAGCGCGCCCAGTGCTTCGGCGGCGCCAAGAACCACATGATCGTGATGCCCGACGCGGATCTCGACCAGGCCGTCGACGCCCTGGTGGGGGCCGGTTACGGCTCGGCGGGCGAGCGCTGCATGGCGATCTCCGTCGCCGTGCCCGTCGGCGAGGAGACCGCCGACCGGCTGGTGGCCGCGCTGAAGGAGCGCGTCGCCGCCCTCCGGATCGGCCGCTCCGACGACCCGGAGGCCGACTTCGGGCCGCTGGTGAGCCGGGACGCCCTGGAACGGGTCACCCGCTACGTCGACATCGGCGTGGAGGAGGGCGCCGAACTCGTCGTCGACGGGCGCGGCTTCACCCTGCCCGGCCACGAGGACGGCTTCTTCGCAGGGGCCTCCCTCTTCGACCGGGTCACCCCGGAGATGCGGATCCACCGGGAGGAGATCTTCGGCCCGGTGCTGTGCGTCGTGCGCGCCGCCGACTTCGAGGAGGCACTGCGGCTGCCCAGCGAGCACGCGTACGGGAACGGCGTCGCCGTCTTCACCCGGGACGGCGACACCGCCCGCGAGTTCGCGCGCCGGGTCGACACCGGCATGGTCGGCGTCAACGTCCCGATCCCGGTCCCGGTGGCGTACCACACCTTCGGGGGCTGGAAGGCGTCCGGGTTCGGCGACCTGAACCAGCACGGGCCCGACTCGATCCGCTTCTACACCCGCACCAAGACCGTCACCTCGCGCTGGCCCTCCGGGGTCAAGGAGGGCGCGAGCTTCACCATGCCGACGATGGGGTGAACGGAGTGTCCACCAGCATGCTCACGAAGGACCAGCTCGCCCTGGCGGAGGTCACCCTCGACTTCGCGCAGGAGCAGCTCGGCCCGCACGCGGTCGCCTGGGACCGGGACAAGCACTTCCCGGTCGACGTCCTGCGCAGGGCCGCGGGGCTCGGCCTCGGCGGCGTCTACGTCCGCGAGGAGCACGGCGGTTCCGGTCTCGGCCGGGTCGACGGCGTCCTCGTCTTCGAGGCCCTGGCCACCGGCTGCCCCTCCATCGCCGGATACCTCTCCATCCACAACATGGTCGCCTGGATGATCGACCGGTACGGCGACGACGCCCAGCGCGGGCGCTGGCTCCCCGACCTGTGCTCGGCGCACCGGCTCGGCAGCTACTGCCTGACCGAGCCCGGGGCCGGGTCCGACGCCGCCGCCCTGCGCACCCGGGCCGAACGGGTCGGCGACGACTACGTCCTGACGGGGGTGAAGCAGTTCGTCTCCGGGGCGGGCGCCTCCGACGTGTACGTCGTCATGGCCCGTACGGGCGCCGAGGGCCCCGGCGGGATCACCGCCTTCGTCGTCGAGCGCGACGACCCGGGCGTCTCCTTCGGCGCGAACGAGCGGAAGATGGGCTGGAACGCGCAGCCCACCCGGCAGGTCGTCCTCGACGGGGTGCGGATCCCCGCCGCCCGGCGCCTCGGCGCCGAGGGCGAGGGCTTCCGCATCGCCATGAACGGGCTCAACGGCGGCCGGCTCGGCATCGCCGCCTGCTCGCTCGGCGGCGCGCAGAGCGCCCTGGACCGCAGCCTGGCGCACCTCGCGGACCGGGAGGCCTTCGGGGCCCGGCTCCTCGACGCGCAGGCGCTGCAGTTCCGGCTCGCGGACATGGCCACCGAACTGGCCGCCGCCCGCGCGCTGGTGCGGCAGGCGGCGGACGCCCTGGACCGGAGCGACCCGCAGGCCCCGCGGTTGTGCGCGATGGCCAAGCGGTTCGCCACCGACACCGGGTACGCGGTCGCCGACCGGGCGCTCCAGCTCCACGGCGGCTACGGCTATCTGAACGAGTACGGCATCGAGAAGATCGTCCGCGATCTGCGGGTGCACCGGATCCTGGAAGGAACGAACGAGATCATGCAGGTCATCGTCGCCCGGGGGCTCACGGAGGCGCTGCGGTGAGCGCCGGAGAGCACGATTCCGGGGACGTCCTCGTCCGGATCGAGGGGCGGGCCGGGTACCTCACCCTGAACCGTCCGAAGGCGCTCAACGCGCTCACCCACGCGATGGTCCTCCGTATCGACGAGGCCCTGACCGCGTGGGAGCACGACCCGGCCGTGGAGACGGTCGTGATCCGGGGAGCGGGCGAACGGGGGCTGTGCGCGGGCGGCGACATCCGTGCCATCCACGAGGACGCCCGTACGGGCGGGACGGCGTCGGCGGACTTCTGGCGGGACGAGTACCGGCTCAACGCCCGGATCGCCCGCTACCCCAAGCCGTACGTGGCGCTGATGGACGGGATCGTCATGGGCGGCGGCGTGGGCGTCTCCGCCCACGGCACGGTCCGGGTCGTCACCGAGCGTTCCAGGGTGGCCATGCCGGAGACCGGCATCGGCTTCGTGCCGGACGTCGGCGGCACGTACCTCCTCGGGCTCGCGCCGGGCGAGCTGGGCGTCCACCTCGCCCTGACCGGTGCCGTCGTCGGCGCGGCCGACGCCCTGCTGTGCGGGCTCGCGGACCACTTCGTCCCCTCGGACCGGCTGCCGGAGCTGGCCGGCGACCTCGCGCGGACCTCCGTCCACGGCGCCCTCGCCCGGCACGTCCAGACGCCCCCGCCGGGCGGACTGGCCGCCGCGCGGGAATGGATCGACCCCTGCTGCGCGGCGGACACCGTGGAGGAGATCCACGCCCGGCTGCTCGACAGCGGCGTCCCGGCCGCGAAGCAGACCGCCGACCTGCTCCTGGCCAAGTCCCCGACCGCGCTCAAGGTGACCCTGGCCTCGGTGCGCCGTGCGCGGCGGCTCGGCCCGCTGGAACGGGTCCTGGAGCAGGAGTACCGCGTCTCCTGCGCCGCCCTGGCCTCTCCCGACCTGGTGGAGGGCATCCGGGCCCAGGTGATCGACAAGGACCGCGCCCCCCGCTGGTCCCCCGCGACGCTCGCCGAGGTGGGCGCGGCGGACGTGGACCGGTTCTTCGCCCCGCTCGGCGACCGCGAACTGCGGCTCGCCGGGCCCGCTTCCCTCCAGGAGGTCCCGTGGTGACCCGTACCGTCGCCTTCGTCGGGCTCGGCCGCATGGGCGGGCCGATGGCCGCCAACCTCGTCAGGGCAGGACACCGCGTCCTCGGGTACGACGTGGTGCCGGAGTCCGTGGCCGCCGCCGCCTCCTCCGGGGTGGAGCCCGCCGGGTCCGCGGCCGGGGCCGCGGCGGAGGCGGACGCCGTGGTCACCATGCTGCCGACCGGCCGGCACGTCCTGGACCTCTACGGCGCGCAGGGGCTGCTCGCCGCGGCGCGGCCCGGCACGCTGTTCGTCGACTGCTCCACCATCGACGTGGCCGACGCCCGCGCCGCGCACGGGGCGGCCCGCGCCGCCGGGCACCGGGCGCTCGACGCGCCCGTGTCCGGCGGGGTGATGGGGGCGGAGGCCGGGACGCTCACCTTCATGGCGGGCGGCGGGGCGGAGGAGTTCGCGGAGGCCGAGCCGCTCCTGTCGGCCATGGGCCGGAAGGTCGTGCGCTGCGGGGCGGCCGGGGCCGGGCAGGCGGCGAAGATCTGCAACAACATGATCCTCGGGATCTCGATGATCGGCGTCAGCGAGGCGTTCGTCCTCGCCGAGAGCCTGGGCCTGGACCACCAGGCGCTGTACGACGTGGCGTCCACCGCGTCCGGGCAGTGCTGGGCGCTCACCGTCAACTGCCCGGTGCCCGGCCCGGTGCCGGGCAGCCCGGCGAACCGCGCCTACGAGCCGGGCTTCGCGGCGCCCCTGATGGCCAAGGACCTGAACCTCGCCGCCGACGCCCTGCGGGCCGGCGGCGTGGACGCCCAACTCGGCCTGAAGGCTGCCGAGTTGTACGCGGCCTTCGCGGAGGGGGACGGCGCCGGGCTGGACTTCTCGGCGATCGTACGGACGATCCGGGGAGCCGGGGCATCCACGGCATCCACGGCATCCACGAAGGAAACGACTACGGACGGAACGGCCCCATGACCTACGAGACCATCCTGGTCGAGCGCAAGGACCGCGGCGCGCTCGTCACCCTCGACCGCCCCAAGGCCCTCAACGCCCTGAACCTCCGGTTGATGGAGGAGGTCGTGGCGGCCGTCGAGGAGCTGGACCGGGACCCCGGCGTGGGCTGCGTCGTCCTGACGGGCTCGGAGAAGGCGTTCGCCGCGGGCGCCGACATCAAGGAGATGCGCCCGCGGAGCTACATGGACATGTACCTCTCCGACTGGTTCACGGCCTGGGACCGGCTCGGGCAGGTCCGTACGCCCACGGTCGCGGCGGTCGCCGGGTACGCGCTGGGCGGCGGCTGCGAGCTGGCGATGCTCTGCGACGTCCTGCTGGCCGCCGACACGGCGGTCTTCGGGCAGCCGGAGATCAGGCTCGGGGTGATCCCCGGCATCGGTGGCTCCCAGCGGCTGACCCGGGCCGTCGGCAAGGCGAAGGCCATGGAGCTGTGTCTGACCGGCCGGACCATGGACGCCGCCGAGGCCGAGCGGGCCGGGCTGGTGTCCCGGATCGTGCCGGCGGACCGGCTCCTCGCCGAGGCGTGGGAGGTCGCCGGCACGGTGGCGGCGATGTCCAAGCCGGTCGCGATGATGGCGAAGGAGTCCGTGAACCGCGCCTTCGAGACCACGCTCGCCGAGGGCGTGCGCTTCGAACGGCGCCTGTTCCACGCGGTGTTCGCCACGGAGGACCAGAAGGAGGGCATGTCCGCGTTCGTGGAGAAGCGCCCGCCGGAGTTCGTCCACGGCTGATCCGTGCCCGGCCGGGCGAGGGCCCTCCCCCGCCCGGCCGGGCGTCCTCCCGCCTCAGGTCACGGGCGTCGCGCCGCGTCGGGACCCTCGCCACGACGGGAGGTGGTGGAAGAACAGGTTGAGGACGACCGCGGTGAGCGTCCCCAGCATGATGCCGCTCTCGAAGAGGACCTGGAGCTGCCGGGTCGGCATGTGCTCGGCGAACTGGGGATACGCAGTGGGCAGGAAGCCGATGCCGAGGCTCGCGGCCACCAGGACCGTGTTCCGCGCCCCCGACAGGTCGGCCTTGACGAGGATCTGCATGCCCACGACGGCGATCGTCGAGAACAGGACGACGGTGGCACCGCCCAGGACGGCCGGCGGCATCGCCGCGACCACCGCGCCCACCTTGGGAACCGTACCGAGGACCAGCATGATCACCCCTCCGGTCGCGACGACCCCGCGGGACGTCACCCCGGTCAGCCGCAGCAGCCCCACGTTCTGGCTGTAGACCGTGGTGGGGAAGGAGTTGAGCAGCCCCGACGCCACCGTGGCCAGGCCGTCGGCGCGCAGCGCACGGGCGATGGCGCGCTCGTCCACCTCGCGTCCGGCGATCTCCCCGACGGCGAAGAACTGGCCGATCGACTCCACCGCGATGATCACCATGACGAGGACGATCGCGAGGACCGCCATCACGTCGAAGCGGGGCACGCCGTAGTGCAGCGGGGCCTGCATCCCGAACCAGGCGGCGTCGCCGACGCGGGAGAAGTCGGCCCGTCCGGCCAGCGCCGCGACCGCCGTGCTCGCCGCCAGGCCGAGCAGGACGGCGACCGAGGCGACGAAGCCCTTCGCGAACCGGTACAGCACGACGACGACCACGAGGGTGACGGCGGCCAGAGCGAGCTGGACGGGAGCCCCGAAGCCGGCCGCGTCCGGGTCGCCACCGCCCACCTGCCGGGCGGCCACCGCCATCAGGGTCACCCCGACGACGGTGACGATCGTGCCGGTGACCAGGGGCGGGAAGAATCGCACCAGCCGGCCGAAGACCGGGGCCACCAGGAAGAGCACGAGTCCGGCCACGATCACCGCCCCGAACACCGTGGGCAGCCCGGCGCGCGCACCGCCCGCCGCCACGCCGACGGACACCAGGGACGGCACGGCCGCCGTCGACATGCCCTGCACCACCGGCAGCCGGATGCCGACGCCGGGCAGGCCCACGGTCTGCAGCAGGGTGGCCACACCACAGGCGACCAGCGCGGTGTTCACGAGGGAGGCGGTGTCGGCCTCGGACAGCCCCATGCCCTGCGCGACCAGGAGCGGCATGACCACGGCTCCCGCGTAGAAGGCCAGCACGTGCTGCAGGCCCAGCGCCGCCACCCGCCACCACGCGGCGCCGGACGGGCCGGGGACGTCCGGCGGGCCCGCGCGGTCGGGCGGGGCCGAAGTGCTCGGCAGGTCCGTCCTCCCCGGCGAGCCCGTGGTGTCCGCGGCGCGCGGTGCGGCGGTTCCGCCCGGTGACTGCGTCACATCCGTCATGAGGTCCTCCCCGGTCGTCGCGCCCGGTGCCGCCACGGCACGGTCAGCGGGCCGAATCCGGCCCGTTCCACCAGGCGGCTCGCCCGCTCGCGGGCCCGCGCGCCCAGTGCCTCCTCGTCGATGCCGGGGCAGTGGCCGTCCTGGTAGACGACCCTCCCGCCGACCAGTGTCATCACCACGTCGCCCGCCCGGGCCGTGTACACCAGCGCCGACACGGCCCGGTGCATGGGCTGCACCGCCGTGTGCGAGAGGTCCACGACCGCCAGGTCCGCGAGGGCCCCGGGGCGGATGACGCCGGCGTCCCGGACGCCCGCGTACCGGGCCCCGTCACGGGTGGCCGCCTCCAGGACGTCCTCGCAGCGCACCCCGGCCGGATCGAGCGTGGCCAGCCGCTGCGCGAACAGCGTCTGTTTCATCACCTCGAACATGTCCTGCCGGCCGCCGGCGCTCGGCCCGTCCGTGCCGAGGGCCACGACCGCTCCCGCCTCGCGCAACGGCAGCCAGGGCATCGTGCCGGAGGCCAGATAGGCGTTGGAGCAGGGGTTGTGGGCGACGCCGGCGCCCGCCGCGCCGACCGCGGCCGTCTCCTCCTCGTCCAGCCAGACGGCGTGGGCGAGCGTCGCCCGCGCGTCGAGCAGGCCCTCGCGCGCCAGCCAGGTCACCGGGCGGACGCCGTGGGCCTCCAGGTAGCTCCGCGGGTCCCCGGCGCCCTCGCTGCAGTGGGTGTGCCAGCGGACCCCGTGCTCCCGGGCCAGGGCGACCGCGCCGCCGATCAGGTCCCGGTCGCCGTAGGAGAGGTTGAGCGGGGCCGGCCAGACGCGGACGCGCGCGTCGGGACCGCGGTCCTTCACGCACTGCCGGGTCAGCTCCAGTTCCTCGGCGGTGCCGTAGCGGTACAGCGCGTCGGGCAGGCCGCGCGCATCGGCGATCTTCGTACGGTCACCGAGCATGCCCCGGGCGACCGCGCCGCGCAGGCCGACCTCCTCGACGGCGTCGGCCACGGCGAGGACGGTCTCGGGATCGGTGGGCGCGTAGTGGTGGTCGACGACGGTGGTGATGCCGGCACGGGCCGCCTCGACGGCGCCCAGGCGTACAGCGGTGAGGGCGTCCTCCGCGTCGAGGTGGACGGCGTAGGGCCACATGAAGTGGTTGAGCCAGGGCCGGATCGGTTCGCCGTCACCGATGCCGCGGGCGAAGGACTGGAAGAGGTGGGTGTGGGCGTCGGTGAAGCCGGGCAGGATCGCGCGGCCCCGGCAGTCGACGGTGCGGCGGGGGTGCCAGCGGGCCTCGACCTCGCGGGCCGGGCCGACGTCGACGATCCGGTCGCCGTCGACGGCCACCGAGCCGGAGGTGTATACGGTCCGCTCGTCGTCGACGGTGACGACCTGGGCACCGGACAGCAGGAGCGCGCAGGGGCGTGGTGCGGGCAGGGGGTGCAGGGGGTCGGAAGACTGGTCGGGCATGGGTGTGTCCCGCTTTCGGTCCGGGGGCGCCGGGGCCGCCGCCGCGACCCGCGCGTGGCTGCGGGGCGGGGCGGTCGGCCTCCGGGAAGGGGATGGAGACGAGGGGGAGGCTCAGCCCCCGAAGTTGGCGGCGATGCGCTGCCTCAGGTAGTCCTCGGCGGTGATCGGCGCGTGGCGTCCGTCCGGCGAGGTGATCACGGCGTCCCGGTCGGCCTGCGCGAAGTAGGCGATCGAGTGGCGCGGGCCCTGGTCGCCGTCGGGTGCGGGCGGGGCGACGCGGTGGAAGTTGGACAGCAGCCGGTCGCCGCTCCACCGCATCAGCATGTCGCCGATGTTGCAGGTGACCAGGTCGGCGCGGGCGGGGACCGGGGTCCAGGCCCGGGTGTCGGCCTCGCCGCCGGGGCAGACCTGCAGTCCGTCCTGTCCGTCCCGCTGGAACAGCAGGGTCAGGCAGTCGAAGTCGGTGTGCGCGCCGGCCCGCCAGGCGCCGTCGGACCGCCCGCGGGCCGCCTCGGGTACCGCGTAGTAGTGCAGCAGCCGCAGCGTGCTCTGGTGCAGCGGGCCGGCCGGGTCGTGGCGCTCGGCGAAGAAGTCCCTCTCGAATCCGAGGCGTTCGGCGAAGCAGGACAGGACCCGCTGGGCGAGGGCGTGGCAGCGCGCCTCGAAGGACAGGAGCGTGTCGCGGAACCCCGGCAGTTCCTCCTCGTCCGGCCACAGGCCCGCCATGTGCGGACGGGTGAGCTGGTAGGACTCCTTCTCGTCCGGCGTACCGGTGGAGGGGCGCACCTGACTGCGGTACTCCCAGCCGGCGTTGAGCCCCTTCTTCAGCGCGTGCCCGCGCTTGGTCTCCTCCGGCAGCGCGAAGTAGGCCTCGGCCGCCGCGAACGCGGCGTCGGTCTCGGCGCGGGTGAGTCCGTGTCCGGAGAGCTGGAAGAAGCCGGTCTCCGTGGCGGCCCGCCACAGCTCCTCGGTGATCCGGGCGCGCCGGTCCTCGAAGTCCGTCAGATCGACGACCTTGATCTCCCGGGCCGTCGTCGCGGTGCCCGCGGCGCGGCCCATGCGCCGCTCCCGGTCGAGTTCCGCGTCGGCGTTCGGGGTGCGCGGGGCGTGGTGCTGGGTGGTCAACGTGGTTCTCCCTGTCCGGGGCGCGTCCGGTACCGTGCCGGACGCGCGGGGGAACGAAGCGCGGTCACCGCCCCCGGCGCTTCCACCGGTCCGCTCGCGGCGGACCGGGCACGCTCGCGCACGGCCTTGCTGCCGACGCGTCGTGAACTGGCAGCCCCCCGGCCCTCCTCCGGGCCTCCGGGCGCTGCGCGATGCCGAGAAGTCTCCCGGCCCGGTGTTACGGGCCCGCTGCGCCCGGTGTCGCTCGCGTAAACGGTCGCCCGGCCCCGGCTTCCGCGCCCGGGCGCGGAAGCCGGGCCTTCGGTTCAGGCGCCGGCCACGACCCGGGGGAGGTCCGCCAGGATCGCGGCCAGGTCCCCGGCGGGGACGCCTCCGCCCTGGGCGATCTCCGGCGAGCCGCCGCCCCGGCCGCCGAGGAGCTGCTTGACGGTCGCGGAGGCGTTCCGGCCGGCCTCGCGGGCCGGGGCGTTGACGGTCAGGACGAGTCCGCCCGAGGAGGTGGCGACGGCCACCACGCCGGGGCGGGCGTGCGGGAGGCGGTCGCGGACCGCGAGGGCGAGCGCGCGGGCCTCGTCGGCGGCGCCGTCGACGGTCGCGGTGACGACCAGCGCGTCCCCCGCCTCGACGGCCCCTCCGGCGAGTTCGGCGGCGCGGGTCGCCGTGGCCTTGGCCCTGAGGCGGGCGTTCTCGCGGTCGGCGGCCTTGAGCCGGTCGAGGAGTCCGGCGATCTTCTCGGGGAGTTCGGCGCGGGGCGCGTTCAGCTGTTCGGCGATCCGGCCCACGAGGTCGCGCTCGCGGGCGAGGTAGCCGAAGCCCTCGATGCCGACGGCCGCCTCCAGGCGGCGCATGCCGGCGCCGACGGAGGACTCGGCGGTGAGGGCGACCGTGCCGATCTGGGAGGCGTGGTCGACGTGGGTGCCGCCGCACAGTTCGCGCGACCAGGGGCCGCCGATCTCGACGACCCGGACCTTCTCGCCGTACGTCTCGTCGAAGAGGGCGAGGGCACCCTGCTCCTTGGCCTCCGGCAGCGTCATCCAGCGGACGCCGACCGGGAGGTCCCGCCGCAGTGCCCGGTTGGCGGCCTCCTCGACCTCGCTCCGGACGGCCGGGGAGAGGGCGCCGCGCCAGGGGAAGTCGAGGCGGAGGTAGCCGGGCCGGTTGTAGGAGCCGGACTGGAGGGCGGTGGGGCCGAGGACCTCGCGCAGGGCGGCGTGCAGGACGTGGGTGCCGGAGTGGGCCTGGCGGGCGCCGAGGCGCCATTCGGGGTCGACGGCGGCGTGCACGGTGTCGTCGACGGCCAGTTCGCCCGCCGTGATCCTGATCCGGTGGACGACGAGGCCGGGCAGGGGCCGCTGGACGTCGACGACCTCGGCCTCGGCCGAGGCCCCGGAGAGCAGGCCCGCGTCGCTGTCCTGGCCGCCGGACTCGGCGTAGAAGGGGGTGCGGTCGAGGACGGCGGTGACGACGTCGCCGGTGCGGGCCGCCGGGACGGGGCCCTCGGCGCCGAGGAGGGCGAGGACGCGGGACTCGGTGGTGAGGGTGGACCACGCCCGCCAGTCGGTGGGGCCGTGCGCGTCCAGGACGGTGCGGAGGGCGGCGGTGTCCGCGGTGCCGCCGGACTTGCGGGCGCGGGCGTCGGCGCGGGCCCGCTCGCGCTGTTCGTTCATGAGGGCGGTGAAGCCCTCGCGGTCGACCTCGACGCCCTGTTCGGCGGCCATCTCCAGGGTGAGGTCGACGGGGAAGCCGTAGGTGTCGTGGAGGAGGAAGGCCTGCGCGCCGGGCAGGGAGCGGCCGCCCTCCTTCCGCACCTCGGCGACGGCGGTGTCAAGGACGGTGGTGCCCTGCTTGAGGGTGGCGCGGAAGGCGTCCTCCTCGCCGTACGCCTGGTCGGAGATCCGGGCGTAGGACTCGACGACCTCGGGGTAGCCGGGGGCCATGCAGTCGCGGGCGACGGGCAGCAGTTCGGGCAGGGCGGGGTCCTGGAAGCCGAGCTGGCGCAGGGAGCGGACCGAGCGGCGCAGGATGCGGCGCAGGACGTAGCCGCGGCCCTCGTTGCCGGGGGCGGTGCCGTCGGCGAGGAGCATGAGCGCGGTGCGGACGTGGTCGGCGACGACCCGGAGCCGTACGTCGGACTCCGCATCGGCCCCGTACCGTACGCCCGCCAGGTCGGCGGCCCGGTCGAGGACCGGGCGGGTCTCGTCGATCTCGTAGAGGTTGTCGACGCCCTGGAGGAGGGTGGCCATCCGCTCCAGGCCCATGCCGGTGTCGATGTTGCGGCGGGGCAGTTCGCCGAGGATCGGGTAGCCGGTCTTGCCGGGGCCCTCGCCGCGCTCGTACTGCATGAAGACGAGGTTCCAGAACTCCGTGTACCGGTCCTCGTCGACGGCGGGTCCGCCCTCGCGGCCGAGGGCCGGGCCGCGGTCGTAGTACAGCTCGGAGCAGGGTCCGCAGGGGCCGGGGACGCCCATGGACCAGAAGTTGTCCTCGTCGCCGCGCGCCACGATCCGCTCGTCGGGCAGGCCGGCGACCTCGCGCCAGATGCCGCGGGCGTCGGTGTCGGAGTGGTGGACGGTCACCCAGATCTTCTCGGGGTCGAGCCCGTAGCCGCCCTCGGTCCACGGCTTGGTGGACAGGTCCCAGGCGAAGGCGATGGCCTCCTCCTTGAAGTAGTCCCCGAAGGAGAAGTTGCCGTTCATCTGGAAGAAGGAGCCGTGCCGGGTGGTCCTCCCGACCTCCTCGATGTCCAGGGTCCGCACGCACTTCTGCACGCTCGTGGCCCGCTGCCACAGGGGGGCCGCCTCGCCGGTGAAGTACGGCTTGAAGGGGACCATGCCGGCGTTGACGAACAGCAGGGTGGGATCGGGGGTGGGCAGCGGCGCGCTGGGCACGACGGTGTGTCCCCGGGCGGCGAAGTAGTCGAGGAAGCGCTGGCGGATGTCGGCGGTACGCAAGGTTCTCACTGCTTCCGGTGGAGGGGGACGGTCAGGCGGCCCGGGCGGAGGGGGCGGGGAGCGGGGTCAGGGAGGCGTACTCCAGGGGCGCGGACGGATCGATGGACACGTCCAGCGGGGCGGGCTCCGCTCCCGAGCGTACGAGGAGGTCGCCGACGGCGGCGATCATGGCGCCGTTGTCGGTGCACAGCGTCATCGGCGGGACGCGCAGCTCGACCCCGGCGGCGGCGCACCTCTGCTCGGTGAGGGCGCGGACGCGGGAGTTCGCGGCGACTCCGCCGACCACGATCAGCGTCTTCACGTCGTACGCCCGGCAGGCGGCGAGGGCCTTGCGGCTGAGGACGTCGGCGACGGCCTCCTGGAGCGCGGCGGCGCCGTCGGCGACGGGGACGTCCAGGCCCTGGAGGCGGTGCTTCTCGACCCAGCGGGCGGCGGCGGTCTTGAGCCCGGAGAAGGAGAAGGCGTACGGGTCGTCCCCGCCGCGGGTCAGCGGCCGGGGGAAGTCCACCGCGCGCGGGTCGCCGTCCCGGGCGGCCCGGTCGATGGCGGGCCCGCCCGGGTAGGGCAGCCCGAGGATGCGGGCCACCTTGTCGAAGCACTCCCCCGCCGCGTCGTCCAGGGTGTCGCCCAGGTGCAGGATCGGCTCGCGGACCAGGTCCCGGACCAGGAGCAGGGAGGTGTGGCCGCCGGAGACGATCAGGACGACGCAGGGGCTGGGCAGCGGGCCGTGCTCCAGGGTGTCGGCGGCGACGTGCCCGGCGAGGTGGTGCACGCCGTACAGCGGCACCCCGGCGGCGTAGGCCAGCGTCTTCGCCCCGGCCAGGCCGACCTGGAGGGCGCCGGAGAGGCCGGGGCCGGTGGTCACGGCGACCGCGTCGATCTGGCTGAGCCGCAGCCCGGCCCGGTCGAGGGCCTCCCGCACGACGGGGTTGAAGGAGTGCAGGTGCGCCCGCGCGGCGATCTCGGGCACGACCCCGCCGAACCGCGCGTGCTCGTCCATGCTGGTCGCGACGACGTGCGCGAGCAGCTTCCCGTCCCGCACGATCCCCGCTCCGGTCTCGTCGCACGAGGACTCGATCCCGAGGACTACTGGTCCGCCCACCGTTCCACTCCTTCTGCACTAGCTCTGCAACTGCAATATATGTGCAACAAGGGTGGTGGGGACGAACGGGTCGGAGCTCTCGAAGGCCCGGATCCCGGTGGCGTCCGGTGACATGATGATCGTCACGGGTGGGTGGCCGCGGCCGGCGGACCCGTACCGCCGCCCGCCCGCCGCCCGTGACGTCCGTCGGCTGCCATCGGAGGAGAGCACGTGGAAGACCGGATACGACCGGAAGGGGCCGGACGGTGAGCGCGCGGCAGGCCCCGCCGTCGCTGCCCTCCTGGGCCACCTGGTGGCAGCGGCCCTTCCCCGACGCCAACACGCTGCTGCTCCACGGGCGGCGGCCGGCCCTGGTCGACTCCGGTTTCACGGGGCACGCCGAGGAGACCGCCGCCTGGGTCCGCGAGCGGGCCGGGGAGGTCGAGCTCGTCGTGAACACCCACTGGCACTCCGACCACGTCGGCGGCAACGCCCTTCTCCAGGCGCGGGGCGCGGGCGTCGCCGCCGGGGCGCCGGAGGCCGAGGCGATCGCGCGCCGGGACCCGGGCTGCTGCGCGGCGGAGTACCTGGACCAGCCGGTGGCCCCGTACACGGTCGACGTGTCGCTCGACGACGGGCAGGTGCTCCGGCTCGGCGACGCCGACTGGGAGGTCGTCCGCACGCCCGGTCACACGCCGGGCCACCTGGCCCTGTGGCAGCCGGACGAGGGGCTGCTCGTGGTCGGGGACGCGCTGTCGGACTACGACGTCGGCTGGGTGAACCTCGCCCTCGACGGCCCCGGGGCGGCCGCCACCGCGCTCGCCTCCCTCAAGCGGATGGCCGACCTCGGCCCGCGCGTGGTCCTGCCGTCCCACGGTCCGGTCCCCGCCGACCCGGCCGCCGCCTTCGCCGCCGCCCTGCGCCGGGCGCAGCGCCTCGTCGACGACCCCGCCGGAGCCGTCTGGTACGGCGCCCGCCGGATCTTCGCGTTCGCCCTGATGATCCGCGACGGCATCCCGGCCGGCGAGGTCGAGCCCTATCTGCGCGTCAGGGCCTGGCTGACCGACGCGGCCCGCCTCCTGGACCTCGCTCCGGAGGCACTGGCCACCGAACTGGTCACGTCAATGCTCGGCAGCGGCGCGGTCGTCCTGCGGGACGGGCGCCTGTACGCGTCCGCCGACCACACCCCCGTACCGGCCGGGTCGCTGCGGGTGCCGTACCCGCGCGCGTGGCCGGGTCCGGAGCCGCGCTGACGGCCGCCGCACGCCCCGGCCCCGGGTTCAGCCGGTCGTCCAGCGCAGCACCGTGTCCCCGTCGTGGGTGAGCCACGTGCCGTCGCCGAGCGGCAGGACGGAGACTCCCGGTGCACGCGGGTAGTCGAGCGCGGCGAGGGGCCTGAGCGTGCGGGCGTCGAGGAGGAGGTGGGTGCCCTCCTCCGCCCACTGCTCCTCGGCCGCCACGACCAGAACGCGCTCGCCGTCGACGAAGCCCGGGGTGTAGCCGACGAAGACCCATTCCTCGGGAAGGACCTCGCCGGCCTCGACGACGACGTCGGCGGCGCCCTCCTGCGTGCGGGTGAGGTATCCGCCACCGATGTCCTGGATGACCAGCGCCCCCTCCGGGCCGGTGCCGACGCACGCTTCGGTGACGGTGCCGGTCGCCCGCACGTGGAGCCCGTCGGCGGTGTGGGTGACCAGGAAGCACAGGGTGCCGTCCTGCCCCATGGAGGCGGTGAGGAGGACCTCGGGCCGTGCGTCGGGAAACCCCTGGAACTCGTACGCCGCGGCGCGGGACGGCAGGACGTGCTCGGCGAGCACCTCGCCGGTGGTCAGGTCGAGGGCCCGGCAGACGTCGCCCTCGGAAAGCCCGTCGGCTCCGAGGGGTCCGGCCGTGGTCGCCAGAAGGACCCGGCCGGCCGGGTCGGGGGCGCATGCGCCCGAGGCCTCGGGCGAATGGCGCCAGGTTGCGTGGCGGTGTTCCCAGCGGACGCTTCCGTCGGTCTCGTGAACGGTGATGCTCTCCCGGCCGCTGATGGCCAGAGCGCCGTCGGGCAGCGGCGAACAGTACGTGCCGGACGTGTGGGGGTCCGGGTCGTCCCACGTCACGCGGTCGGCGAGCACCCGGGTCGGATCGGGGTCGACCTTCCCGACGATGATCGTTCCCTCGCTCCGGGTGACGAGCCGGTGCGTCCTGTCGTGCAGCGGCAGAACGTCCAGGTTCCCGAAAGCCTCGGCGACGCCGGGTACGGGCTCACCGGCGAGCAGCCGTGCGGGGAGGCGGGGGTGGTTCATGTGCGCGTCCTAGTTCGTGTCCGGGGTGTGGCGGCTGGGCCAGTAGAACTGCCGCCGGTGGGTGGGATTGTCATCGCCGTAGGTGGGTCCCGCGAGCATGCCGTCGATACGGATGATAGGAGCGCAGAACTCGGGACAGACACTGCGCATCGCGGCCCCGTGAGTGGGCAGCCAGTCGTCCGACCCCTTGCTGTGCAGGCGGCTCAGGTAGTGCAGGATGTTCTGCTCCGCGTGCCCGCCCGGGACGTTCGGCGGTGTCGGCGGGAGGTACTGGTCGTTCGGGAGGGGGTACAGGCCCATCTCCTGAGCCAGCTTCCGCTGGGCCGGCGTCAGCTTGCTCTTGCTGGTCCCGGCGACGACGAGTACGTCCTTGTCGCCGTGGCGCGTGGCGATGATCGCGACGGTCTGGTGCTTCTGTCCGCGCGTGGGCAGCACTTGCGAGATCTTGTGCGCCATGTCCTCCAGCCCCTGCATACAGGGCGCCAGTCCGAGCGGATCGGCCTCGGTGGCGGGGTGGGTGACGTAGCCGGCGGGGTTGGGGGCCGGGTCCAGGCCGAGGGGGTCGGGGCTGACGTAGCGGCCGGCCTCGGGGTCGTAGTGGCGGAAGAAGTTGTGGTGCAGGCCCGTCTCGGGGTCGGCGTACTGGCCGGGGAAGCGCAGCGGGGTGTGTGCGACGGCGTCCCGGTTCCACGCGGTGGCGCCCCATTGGGTGGCGCGGCCCTGCCAGGCGGTGGCGCCCGTGGGGTCGACGAGTTCGGTGGGCGTGCCGACGAGGTCGGTGACGATCGCGAAGAAACGGGCGTCGACGGAATCCTGGCCGTCGCCGGAGTCCTGGTCGTCGCCGGAGTCCGGGCGCCGCGTCGTGCGGCGCTCGGCCTGGGCGATCGGGTGGTGGCCGTCGTACTCCCAGGTCAAGGTGGTGCCGGTGGCGGAGTCGGTCTGTTCCGCGAGGCGGCTGCCGTCCCAGGTGAAGAGGGTCTCGGCGACGACGGTCCCGTCGTCGGCGTGCCGTCGCTTGGCGGTGCGGCGGCCGAGCGGGTCGTAGCGGTAGGTCCACCGGGTGCCGTCGGGTGTGGTGCAGGCGGTCAACCGGTCGGCCGCGTCCCACTCGTAGCGCCAGACGTCCGGCTTGCGGGATATCCGCTTCTTGCGCCGCTCGACGACGCGGCCGGCCGCGTCGTAGGTGTAGTGGAGGGCGCCGGCGGATTCCAGTCGGTTGCCGTCGTACGCGCGTCGGCCGCGGGACTCGGGGTGCGGTGCCTTGTCGGGCCAGTGGGCGGAGGTCTGGTTGCCCTGACCGTCGTAGGCGTAGGTCTCGGTCCAGCCGTGGGACTCGACGCGCAGGGGGCGTCCTGCCGGGTCGAGTTCGTAGTGCCTGCGGTTGCCGGTCAGCCCGTCGGTGACGGTCTCCAGCCGGTCGTCGGCGCGGTAGGCGTAGAGGCGGCGGCTGAGGGTCCGGTCCTGGACGGTGAGGCGGTGTTCCCCGATCCGGCCCGTGGAGTCGTAGGCGGTGCCGAGGACCACGGGCCGCTCGGGACTGCCGAAGGACCGGCTCGTCTCACGGCCGGTGGCGTCGTGGGAGAAGGCGATGCCGTGGCCGTCGAGGGAGAGGTGGGTGCGGTTGCCCGCCTCGTCGTGGGCGAGGCGGGTGGTGGACCCGCCGGGGGTGACCCGCAGGATCCGGCGCGAGAGAGCGTCGTAGCCGTACCGGCTGGTGCGCCGGTCGACGGTCTCGGCGACGGTGCGGCCCATGGCGTCCCACTCCAGCGCGAGGACGGAGTCGGAGGAACGTGCCCCGGTGAGACGACCGGCCCGGTCGTAGGCGTAGGTGGTGACGGCGCCTTCGACGTCGCGGGCGGTGACGCGGCCGGCGTCGTCCAGGTGTGTGGTGACGGTCTGGCCCAGCGGGTTGGTGCGGCTGCGCGCGCGGCCGGAGGGATCGTAGCCGTAGGTCAGGGTGCGGCCGTCGAAGTCGGTCTCGGAGACCAGGCGTCCCACGGCGTCGTACGCGTAGTTCCAGGTCAGTCCGGCGGCGTTGCGCACCTCTGCGAGCCGCAGTTCGGTGTCGTAGCGGAATTCGTGGCGGGCGCCGTCGGGGGTGGTGCGGGAGGCGGGCTGGTCGAAGTGGGTGTACTCGTACCGGGTGACGCCGCCGTGGGCGTCGGTCTCGGTGAGGCAGTTGCCCTCCCCGTCGTACGTCCACCGCCGGGTGGCGCCGTCGGGGCGGGTGTGCGAGGCGAGCCGTCCTTCGACGGTCCACGTGCACGTGGTGACACCGCCGTCGGCATCGGTGACGGCGACGGGTCGGCCGAACGCGTCGCGGACCAGGGTGGTCGTCCCGCCTCGGGCGTCCGTGTCGGCGAGAAGCATGCCGGCGCCGTCGGAGCGGTAGGTCCGTCGGACGCCCAGCGGGTCGGTGACCGCGGCGAGCGCGCCGTTAGGTTCGTACGCGTAGTGGGTGGTGGCCCCGTCCGGTGTGGTCAGGGTGACGTTGTTGCCGCGGTCGTCGTAGGTGCGGCGCCACACGCCTCCGTCGGCGGTGGTCACGACGGTGGGCAGACCCCGTTCGTCGTACCGGACGGTGGCGAGAGAGCCGTCGGGCTCGCGTACGGAAGTGGGGTTGCCGTCCTCGTCCCAGGTGTAGGTGACCGTACGGCCCTGGCTGTCGGTGCGGCTCTGGAGCCGGTCGTGGCGGTCCCATGTCTGGCTGACCGTGTTGCCCAGGGGGTCGGTCTCGGCGACGACCTGGAGGAGGTGATTGACCCGGAAGACGCTTGTGGCGCCGGTGGAGTCGGTGTGGCGGGTGATGCCCGTCCCGCTGTCGTAGGAGAAGCGCGACGACAGGAAACCGTCGGGTCCGACGGTCCGGACCACGCGGCCGGCGTCGTCGTAGACGTACCGGTAGGTGGACTGGTTGCGGTCGGTCCACGAGGTGATGCGGCCGGCGGGATCGTAGGTGAAACGCGTCGCCGTTCCGGAGGAGTCGGTGACGGCGTCGAGGTTGCCGTCCGCGTCGTACCCGTACGACATGACGGTGACCGGGCCCTGCGGGGTGTGCAGGCGCAGGGCGGTGATCCGCTCGTCGGCCACGTCGACCTCGGCCCTGTAGCCGCCGCTGTGGGACACCCGGGAGGGCGCGCCGTCCGGACGGCGGGTGAGGACGACGGTGTTGTCGTGACGGTCCCTGAACTCGGCGAGCCAGTAGGCGGAGGAGGCGCGGTACGGACTCCCGGTGAACGAGCGGGTGAGACCGGAGGGATCGGACAGGACGTAGGTGGTCTCGTCCTCGTACGCGCCACCGTGAGCGAGGGCGATCCGGGGCCCCTCCGTGGGCCAGACCCGGTCTTCGCCGGGCTGCGGGAGGCGGGGGTAGACGAGGCACGATCCGTCGCCGCGGGCCCAGACGACGCCCGGTCCCACGGGGTCGGCCTCCAGGCGCTCGTCGAACAGCGAGGACCAGCTGCGGCCGAACCAGTGACCGTAGCGGTAGTTCGACAGGTGGGTACGGCCCACGACGAGGAGAAGCACTCCGGGCAGGGAGAGATCGGCCTGCGGCAGGATCATCTCCCCCGTCGCGATGTCGACCGGGTCGGCCCTGCACGTCTTGCGGTCCAGTGGGATGGAGTTGCGGCGCGCGTCGTCGCGGGCTTCGCGCAGCCCGTTCGGCCTCGTTCGGGCACTGTCGCCGCCACCGCGATCACTACGGTGGTCACCCGCGTCGCGAGCACCGTTCCGGCCCCGGCCGTCGCCGTCCTTGTGCAGGCCGGCGAAGCGGTCGCGGATGTCGTCGTCGTTCTTCCTGTGGTCCTTGGATATCTGCTTGACGGCCTTGGGCAGCGCCTCGCCGATGTGGTCGCCCATGGTCCTGGCCGACTTCACCAGGGCGCCCATGGCCTTCTCGATGACCGGGTCCAGGGCGTCGGCGATGTCGTCGCGGCCCTTGTTGCGGCCCTGGGCCGTCTTCGCCTTCGTCAGTCTGCCGGCGGTCCTGCCGTGGATGCCGACGCTCACGCCGTTCAGCTTCGTGCCGGCCCGGTCGTGCTCGTCGTGCTCGATGTGGACGCCCTTGCCGTCCCCACCGCCGCCTCCGCCGCCTCCGCCGCCTCCGCCGGTGGAGGCCAGGTTCAGGCCCTCCTTGGCGCCCTGGACGCCCTGGTCGAAGCCCTCCTTCCCGGCCTGCCCCGTCCGGTTGAGGTCCACGCCCTCCTGGACGCCCAGGGCGTCCATGCCGACCTGGACCACCAGGTCCGCCGCCATGTTCTCCAGCGCCGCCACGGCCGGCTCGGTCATCACCGAGACGATGTGACCGACCGCCTCCTCCATCGCGCCCGTGATCAGCTTCAGCAGCTGCTTCTTCGTGAAGGCGATCGCACCGGCGCCCAGCAGCGCGGACAGACCGCCGGTCACCGGGATCAGCGCCATCGCGAGCCCGGTCTGACCGGCCAGGATCCCGAGTTCGGCGACCGCCTTCCACTTCATGGCCTCGATCGCGCCCGCCGCCGTGTCCAGCGCGCCCGCGATCGTCCGGGCCGCGGACACGACGTCCTTCAGGTGCTTGCCCTTGACCTTGGTCCAGTGCCGGTTCAGCGCGTCCATCGCCTCGCCCTGACCGGACGACAGCAGGCGCTCCATGTGGTTGTTGGCGAGCTGGCCGTCGTCGGAGAGGTCGTCCGCGAACTCCCGCAGCGCGTCCGCCATCTCCCGGTAGGCGTCCTCGTCCACGTTGGGCCAGTTGACACCGACCAGGTCCAGCAGCGTGTCCGCCCAGTCCGGCACCGTGACAGCCATGACCTCGAATCCCCCGTCAGACGTACGACATCAAGGCGAACAGTCCTATCACGGAAGCGAACCCCGGTTCGATTCTCGATCGCAATCCAACTTTTCCCGCGGGTAGGCTGGTTACCCGCCGATCCTCGACTCGTCGCAGCTCAGTCACGCGTCTCCCGGCACAGCACGTGTTCTGCGGGTCGTCACAGACGCGATGCCGTTCCGGTCGCACGCCCCGTTCGTGGTCGTCGGGGTCGTCGGTGTCGTCGGAGACGTCAGTGACGTCGGACAGTCGGCGGCTCAAGCGGAGGAACCCGGTTCGACGCCCCCGCCGCTTCCCCCGGCCGCCCGTCCCGCCGGATACTTCTGCGATGCCGCAGACGCCGCCCACTCCGGAGCCCGAGCCCGTGTCGGCCGAGCCTCCGTCCCGTGCGCACCGCACCCTGCTCACCCAGTCCTGGCTGGACCTGGCGTTCCTGCACTGGCCGGTGGAGCCCGCGGAGGTGGCGCCGCTGCTGCCGGCCGGGACCGTGCCCGACACCCTCGACGGGGTCACGTACGTGGGGCTCGTCGCCTTCCGGATGCACCGCGTCGGATGGTTCCGGCTGCCGGGGCTGCCCTATCTCGGGACCTTTCCGGAGACCAACGTGCGGCTGTACTCCGTGGACGCCCACGGGCGCCGGGGCGTCGTCTTCCGGTCCCTCGACGCGTCCCGGCTGGTGCCCGTGGCCGTGGGGCGGTGGGCCTTCCGCATCCCGTACGTGTGGTCGCGGATGTCCGTCCGGTACGACGGTTCGACCGTCGCGTACGAGAGCAGCCGGCGGTGGCCCGGACCGCGCGGGGCGCGCAGTTCGATCGCCGTGGAGGTCGGGGAGCCGGTCGGGGAGCCCACCGCGCTCGAACACTTCCTGACCGCCCGCTGGGGCATGCACAGCTCGTTCCGCGGGCGCCCGCTCTATCTGCCCAACACCCATCCCCGCTGGCCGCTGCACCGGGCCCGGCTGCTCCACTGCGACGAGACGCTGCTCGCGGCCGCCGGTCTCCGCCGGCCGCTCGGGGAGCCCGTCAGCGTGCTCTACTCGCCGGGCGTGCCGGTGCGGTTCGGCGCTCCGCCCCGGCTCCCGGCCGGGGTCTCCGTGCCGCGTCCCCGGCCGGACGGAGGCCGGGCCGTCAGCGGGGAGGGATCGCCGCCTCGGCCGCTGCCCTGATCCGGGCGCCGAAGGCGTCGGCGTCCTTGCGGACGGCGGCGAGCGCGAGACCGACGAGGAGCTTGCCGATCCCGTGGCCCTCCAGGACGTTGAAGATGCGGACCCGCGTCCCCCCGTCCGGGAGGGGCTCCAGGTCGTAGCCGCCCTCGCGGGCCGTCACGCTGTTCTTCGAGACCTCGGCCCACCGGATCCGCGTCGGGGCGTCGAGGGCGGTGACGCGGAACTCCCGCGCGGACTTCATCCCGGCGTCCTTGACGGTGCTCCGGAAGACCGTGCCCACGGCGGTCGGGCCCTCGGGGACCCGGTCGATCCGCAGGACCCTGGGGCTGAACTGCGGGTCGTTGCGCCCGTCGGCGAGGTACGCGAACACGTCCTCGATCGGCCGGTCGATCTCGGTCGTCGCTTCGAACTGTCCTGACACGGGTCTCCTCCGGTCGGCCGGGCCGTGCCCCTCCCCCGCGTCGTACCTCCGGTCCGGTCGCGACGGCACCGCGACCCTATGCGAGCTCCGGGCCGCCCGCACGGCGAGCGGCGTGCGGGGGAGGGGGCCGACCCCGGCTCAGTCCAGGTAGTCGGCGACCAGGGTCGCGAAGTCCTCCGGGGTGAGGACCTCGACGCCCGCCTCCTGCGCCTTGACCGCCTTGGAGCTCGGCTTGCCGCCGGCCGTCGGGGCGGCGACCAGGAAGGCGGTCCGGGAGTTGACGCCGCTGCCCATCCGGCCGCCGGCCTTCTCGATGAGGGCGCCCATCTCGGAGCGTCCCCAGCCGTCGAGGGGGCCGGTCATCCTCCCCGTCACGACGACGGTCTTCCCGCTCAGCGGTCCCTCGACGGCGTCCTCCGCCCGCTCCGGCCGCGGCTCGGTCATGCCGACGCCGGCCGCGATCAGCTTGTCGATCACGGGGGCGAGCGCGGCGACCTGCTCGACGACGACCGGGGCCTTCTCCGGGCCTATGCCCTCGACGTCCTGGAGGGTGTCGGCGTCGGCCGCGCGGATGGCCTCCATCGTGCCGAAGTGGGCGGCGATGCGCCGGGACATGCTGCGGCCGGTGCCGGGGATGCCGAGGGCGCAGAAGACGCGGCTCAGCGGGCGGGCCTTGGCGAGGCGGATCTGCTCGGCCAGTCTGGCGCCGCGCTTGGCGCTGCCGGAGGCGGTGGTGAGCTGCTCCTCCGTGAGGGTGAACAGGTCGGCGACGTCACCGACGTCGCCGGAGGCGATCAGCGCGTCGACGTACTTCCTGCCGAGGCCGTCGATGTCGAGGATGTCGCGCCCCGCGGCGTACTCGATGAGCGGGGCGAGCGCGCAGGCGGTGCCCTTCGCGCAGCGCCACCGCTCCTGGCTCTTGTCGATGCCGCCGCCGCAGTGGGGGCACTCGTGGGGCAGCGGGACGGGGACGGCGTCCCGCGGGCGGAGCTCGACGACGGCCGCCTGGACGCGCGGGATGATGTCGCCCGCCTTGTAGACCGTCACGGTGTCGCCGATGTGGAGGTCGCGCCGGAGGATGTCGGCCGGGTTGTGGAGGGTGGCGCGGGTGACCGTGGAGCCGTCGAGCTCCACCGGGGCGAGCACCGCGGTGGGGGCGAGCACGCCCGTGCGGCCGACCTCCCAGAACACGTCCTGGAGGACGGTCTGCCGTTCGACGGCGGGCAGCTTGTAGGCGACGGCCCAGTAGGGGAAGCGGGTGCCGAAGCCGGCCGTGGCCTGCTCGGTGGCACTGTCGGCCTTGACGACGACGCCGTCGATGCCGAACGGCAGGCTCGCGCGCAGCGCGGCGATCGCGTCGACCTTCTCCTGCGCCTCGGCGAGCGTGGCGACCGTGTGCAGCCCGGCCGGGGTGTCCGCCGTGGTCCGCACGCCCGCCCGCGCGACGGCGGCGAGGGTCTCGGCGTGGCCGGCGCCGGCGGGCAGGAAGGGCACGCCGTCCAGTTCGACGGCGCCGTACGCCCAGAAGGTCATGGCGAGGCGGTACGGGCGGTCCTTCGCCCGCAGGGTGCCGGCCGTCCCGTTGCGCGGGTTGGCGAAGACGCCGGCGCCGTGCGCGGCCCGTGTCTCGTTCGCCGCCTCGAACTGCTCCTGGGTGAACAGGACTTCGCCCCGGGCCTCGAAGGTGGCGGGCACGGACAGCTGCTCGGGGAGGCCCACGACGGTGCCGATGACGTGGCTGACGTCCTCGCCGTGGGTGCCGTCGCCGCGCGTGATGATCTGCACGAGCCGGCCGTCGCGGTAGCGGGCGGCGACGGCCGCGCCGTCCATCTTCGGCTCGACGGTGAACCCGCCCGCCGGCTCGTGCCCCAGGCGGCGCTGGAGCGACGCGCCCCAGGCCGTGAGCTGTTCGGGGGCGAAGACGTTGTCGAGGCTGAGGAGGCGCGAGGTGTGGGCGACGTCGCCCGCGGGGGCGGCGCCGTCGGCGACCTGGTCCGTGGGCGAGTCCGGGCCGGTCTCGTCGGGGTGCTCCGCCTCCCAGTCCAGCACCGCCAGGCGCAGCCGGTCGTACGCGGCGTCGTCCATGAGGCTGTAGCCCGCCCCGTAATAGGTGCGGGACGCCTCGCGCAGGCGCTGGACGGCGGCCTCGTACGCGGCGCGGCCGGACATGCTGAAAGACGCCTCGACGGCGGAGATGTTCGTCATGGGAACATCCTTGCCCATGGGTCTGACAACGCCCCGGGACGCCGTTCCGGGGCGTCGTCGCGGGGCGTTGTCACGGTGCGTTGTCGCGTGGTCCGCCGCGGAGTTCGGTGCCGCCGCGCGAGGTCTCCTCTCGCGGAACGGGACCCGTCGGGAAGCGCGGCGGAGTCGCCTCACGCCACGGCGGTCCCCTCCAACTCGACCAGCTGGCCGGGGATCGCCAGTCGCGTCACCCCGAGCATCGTGGTGGTCGGCGCCACCCCGGCGGCGCCCAACCGGGCCGCCAGCACGCCGTAGTGCGGGAAGAGCAGGTCGACGTCGGTGGTGTAGACGTTGAGGCGCACGAGGTTCGCGAGGGTCATGCCGGCCCCGGCGAGCACGGCCTCCAGGTTGTCGACGCTCAGCGCCAGCTGCGCCGCCATGTCGCCCTCGTGCTCGGGCTTCCCCTCGGCGTTCGTCGCGGTCTGCCCCGAGACGTACAGGGTCCGTGAGTGTCCGGAGACGACCTCTCCCTGGTTGAAGCCGATCTCCTGCGACCACGTCACCGGGTTGACCGCCGTTCGTTCCATCGCCACATCAGCTCTTTCCGTTAGGAGGGCACGCGCCGGCGGCCCGGTGGGCGCCGGCCTTCGCGTCGTGGTGACGAGCCTTCCGGCAATACGTGACACCCTCCGTCATGTATTCGGTACGGTTCCCGGATGCGCGCGGATCGGCTGGTCTCCCTGGTGCTCCTGCTGCGCCGGCACGGCCGGCTGACCGCGGACGCGCTGGCCCGCGAGCTGGAGGTGTCCACCCGTACCGTGCTCCGCGACATCGAGGCGCTGTCCGCGGCCGGCGTCCCGGTCTACGCCGAGCGCGGCCGGTACGGCGGTTTCGCGCTGCTGCCCGGCTTCCGGACCGAGCTGACCGGTCTGAACCACGACGAGACCCTCGCCCTGCTCGCGGCCGGATCGGGGCGCGGCGAGCAGGTGTTCGGCCTCGGTCCGGCACTCGCCTCGGCCCTGCGGAAGGTGGTCGACGCGCTGCCCGAGGGACACCGGGCCACGGCGGACGACGCGGCCCGGCGCTTCCTCGTCGACCCGGAGACCGACCTGCTCTCCCGCCGGCTAGCCACCGACGAGGTGCCCGGCACCACGATGGGCGCGGTCCGGCGCGCCGTGCTCGCCGGGCGCAGGCTGCGCATCCACTACGCGGCCACGGGCCAGGAGCCGCGGTGGCGCACGGTGGACCCGATCGGCCTGGTCACCGTGCGCGACCGGGCCTACCTGCTGGCCACGCGGTCGGGCGAGGACCGCACCTACCGGCTGTCGCGGGTGCTGACGGCCGAGGAGCTGCCCGAAACGGCGCAGCGGCCGGACCGGGTCGACCTGGACCGGATCTGGCGGGAGCGCTCCGCGCGGTTCCTCTCCGGCGGTGACCACCTCACCGTGCTGGTGCGGGTGGACCCGGCACGGCGGGAGGAACTCCTCGACACCGCGCTCGCCGTCCGCGCGGAAGAGCCGGACGCGGACGGGCGGTTGCGGCTGGAGGTGACCTTCCAGGACTTCCGGCACGCCGTATGGGCGCTGTGGCGGCTCGGCACGGACGCGGAGGCCCTGACCCCGCCGTCGCTGCGCGCCTCCCTGCGCGACCGCGCCGCCGAACTGGTCTCCCGCTACGGGGATCCGTCCTGAGGAGAGCGCCGGGATAGCTCGTACCGCCGTTCGGAAGGCCGCCCGGAATGCCGTCCGGAACGGTCCGTGCCGCCGTCCGGAACGGCCCGTGGCACCCCCCGGAAAGGCCGTCGGCGGCGCTCGGAAGGCCGTCGGCACCACTTTCCCCTGTGACCTGCGTCACGCGTTAAAAGTCCTTTAAGAAACAAGGTCTCAGAAGGACCGTTTCGGCCTGTTCTGAGATCAGTTGACGCTTGCTTTGAACAGCGATCAATATCTCCACGACTTCACCACCCCCCTCCCTCGGCTTCACCTCATCTGGAGCACTTCGATGCGCAACAGGGCTGCCCCGAACACGGCCGTCACTTCCGGCACTCGCGAACCGACGGGCGTGGAACACCGGGGCGACCGGGTCTTCGGGAAGGTCGCGGAGCCGAACCGGGACGGCACGGGGGCGCGGGGGCAGGACATCGAGCTCTTCGACGCGACCGTCCGGCTGCCGAAGGTCCCCGCCCGGGACACGGCGGCGCCCGCCCGCGCGTCACGACGGTCCCGGCGCGCCCGCGCGACGGCTCCGGCGTGGCGGTCCATGCCGCTTCCCCTGATGCTCGCCGGCGCGCTCTCCGCCGGGATCGGCGCCGCGGTGGCGGTGTGGGTCTCCGCCGAGCCCGACTCCGTACCGGCGTCGCACCCGTCCCTCTCGCTCCCCGTCCTCGCGACGCGCGTCCCGGCCCCCGCCCGCAACACCGCCTCCGACACGCCCCAGTCCCCCGTGGCGAGCACCGCGCGGACGACGCCCTCCGCCTCGTCCCCGGCCCGCCCCTCCGCCTCCGGGACCCCCGCCCCCGACACCACCACGGCCTCCCCCACGCCCTCCCCCACCCGCGCGGCCACCGCCTCCCCCGTGACCGCCCCGACGCCCACGCCGTCCTCGTCGCACCGCCACCACCGCCCCTCGCGCCCCGGCCGGGACGAGGGCGGGCGGGACGAAGTCGGACGGGGAAGCACCGGTCCCGAGGTCGTCGACCTCCAACGGCGGCTCCAGCGGCTCCGGTTGTACGTCGGTCCGGCCGACGGGGTCTTCGGCGGGTCCGTAGAAACGGCCCTGCGCCGCTACCAGGTGTCCCGGTACATCCCGCAGGAGGACGGGACCTACGGCCCGCTCACCCGCGCCGTGCTGCGGGCCGAGACCGACTGAAACAGCCTCCGTCCCCACCCCCTCACAGGAAAATCCAGAAAGGTTCACGCACATGAGCGACACCGGAAGAGCACGCACGCGGCTGAGCAGCGCCGTCGCCGTCGCGCTCGTCCTCGGCCTCACCACCGCGGGCAACGCCCTTGCCGTGCCCTCCGCCCCCGCCACGGGGGCCGCCCGGACGTGCCCGGCCCCCGGCCAGGAGCCCCGGATCGGTCACGAGCCGCGGTTCCTCGACGCCAACGTTGCGCTCTACGCCGGCGGCGACTACACCGCCGACGGCGCGACCGCCGAGGCCGAGGGCCTGCTCGTCATCGGCGGGAACGCCACCTTCGCCAAAGGGTCCGGCGGCACCTTCAACGTGGGCCGCGTCGGCGCCGGTTCCGGCATCCTGCCCGACTCCGGAGCGGTCATGCTCTCCGTGGGCGGGAACCTGACGATCGCCGAGGGCACGCGGGTCGACGTCGGCCACGGCCTCACGGCCGGCCCCCGCTACGGCGGCGCGGTCCGCGTCGGCGGGAAGATCGACGACAAGGGCGACCTGGAGACGAACGGCGGCAGCCGCGCCTCGGGGCTGGGCGCGCGGGGCGCCCTCACCCCGTACGACACCTTCGGCGACACCGTACGGGGCGAGTCGGCGTCCCTGGGCGCGCTGAAGCCCACGGGCACGAGCGTGCGCTCGGGCGGCACCGTCACCTTCACGGGCGGTGGTTCCGGCGGTCCGCAGGTGTTCGAGATCTCCGCCGAGAAGCTCGACGGCGCCTCGTCCTTCGACTTCCGGTCGATCCCCGGGGGCGCGTCGGTCGTGGTGAACGTGACGGGCGGCGGGGCGGTCGGCATCTCCCCGCTGTCCGCCGCGTTCAACGGCGAGCGCGTGGACGTGTACGACTCCGCGCGCTTCGGCGAGGCCGCGTCCCGGATCCTCTACAACTTCGAGGCGTCCCCGTCGCTCACCCTCGGCGGTGGCGGGAACTTCATGGGATCGATCCTCGCGCCCGAGGCGTCCGCCGACCTGACGGCCAGCACGAACGGCCGCGTCTACGTCGGCGGCGACCTGCGGACCCACGGCTCGGGCAACGAGACCCACAACTACCCGTGGAACGGCTCCTCCACCTTCGCCTGCAAGCCGACGCCGGGCGGCCCGGGCACCACGCCCGCGCCGACTCCGACGTCCACGCCGCCCGGGACCGAGCCCTCCGCCCCGGCGCCCTCCGCCACGCCTCCGACCGGCGAAGTCACCACCCCCGGCACCCCGGAGACGACGGCGCCGGGGACCTCCGAGCCCTCCGCCCCGCCCACCGAGGACGCCTCCGCGCCCGCCGTGCCGGGCACGACGGCGCCCTCGCCGTCCTCGACCGACGACGGCTCGCTCGCCACCACGGGGGCGCGGTTCACCCCGTACGCGGTGGCCGCCGGCGTCCTCGGCGCCGCCGGCGCCGGGATCCTGGTGCTCACCCGTCGCCGCCGGGCCACGGACCGGCACTGATCCCGGCCCCGTCCGCTCCGGAGAACGGATTTCCCCCTCCGGAGCGGACGGAGCGGGGTGCGGGCGGACGGCGGGACGGATTATCGGCCACTCCTGACATCGGGTCAGGCGGGGTTTCCACGGCCCGATCGGGCACCCCGCTCCCCCTTTCGAGCGAGGCGAACCCGCGGGAACACGGGGAAGACGGAAGGGACGGGGCCATTCCGGTGGATTGGCCGAACTACGCGTAGACCGGATAGGTGCCTGAGGCATGTAGTGGAGGAGGAAACGACGTCGGAGCCGCCGATCCTCCTCCCCTCAGCGAGGTCCCCGTGACGCATCCCGTGACGCGCGCCATGACACCACCCGTGGCGTTCCCCCAGAGCCGCACCTGCCCCTACCACCCGCCCACCGCCTACCCCCGTGCCGAGGACGAGGGCCCGCTGTCGCGGGTGACCCTCTGGGACGGGCGGGCGGTGTGGCTCGTCTCCGGGCACGCGACCGCCCGGGCGCTGCTCGCCGACCAGCGCCTGTCGACCGACTCCACCCGGGACGACTTCCCGCTGCCGACCGAGCGGGTCGCGAGCCTCCGCAGGCGGCGGCGCGCGGCGCTGCTCGGCTGGGACGACCCCGAGCACAACGTCCAGCGCAGGATGCTGATCCCGAGCTTCACCCTCAAGCGCGCCGAACGCCTCCGGCCCCGCATCCAGGAGACCGTGGACCGGCTGCTCGACGCGATGGAGGCCCAGGGCCCGCCGGCCGAGCTGGTGAGCGCGTTCGCGCTGCCCGTGCCGTCGATCGTCATCTGCGACCTGCTGGGCGTGCCGTACGCGGACCACGACTTCTTCGAGGAGCAGTCGCGGCGGCTGCTGCGCGGGCCGACGGGCGCGGACACCGAGGAGGCGCTCGCCCGGCTCGAGGGCTACCTCGGCGACCTGATCGACCGCAAGCGGAAGGACCCCGGCGAGGGCGTCCTCGACGACCTGGTGGCACGCGGGGCGGCCGAGGACGGCGGGCCCGACCGGCAGGAGCTGGTGCAGCTCGCCACGATCCTCCTCGTCGCGGGGCACGAGACCACGGCGAACATGATCTCCCTCGGCACGTACACGCTGCTGCGCCACCCCGAGCGGCTGGCCGAGCTGCGGGCCGACCCCGGGCTCGTGCCCGCCGCCGTGGAGGAGCTGCTGCGGTTCCTGTCCATCGCGGACGGTCTGCTGCGGGTCGCGCGCGAGGACGTCGACGTCGCCGGGACGCTGATCCGGGCGGGCGAGGGCGTGGTGTTCTCGACCTCCGTCATCAACCGGGACGCCGCCGCCTACAGCGATCCGGACACCCTCGACTGGGAGCGCTCGGCCCGCCACCACGTGGCGTTCGGCTTCGGCATCCACCAGTGCCTGGGACAGAACCTGGCCCGCGCGGAGCTGGAGATCGCGCTCGGGACGCTCCTGCGCCGGCTGCCGGGGCTGCGGCTCGCCGTCCCCGCCGAGGAGATCCCGTTCAAGCCGGGCGACACGATCCAGGGGATGCTCGAACTCCCCGTCATCTGGTGAGAGGGGCGACACGCGTGCATGTCTCGATCGACGGGGGCGTCTGCATCGGCGCCGGGCAGTGCGCCCTGACCTCGCCGGACGTCTTCGCCCAGGACGACGACGGGTTCGGGACGGTCCTGCCGGGCCGGGAGGACGGCCGCGGGACGCTGGTCCGCGAGGCCGCCCGCGCCTGCCCCGTACAGGCGATCACCCTCGACGGTCCCGGCGGCGCGCCGGGGGCGTGAGCCGGTGGGCCACGGCCCCGTCCGGGCGCCCCGGGGCCGGTGCCGGTCGCGGCGCGCCGACCACGTACCCTCGCCTCGGTACGGCGTGGCCGGGGTGAGCGGGGACGGAAGATGGGCGAGGGGTCCGGCGGGGACGAGCGGGCGCGGTCCGCGACCGTGCGCGTGTTCATCGCGCTCGCGCCGCCCGACGACGCGAAGGACGAGCTGGCCGACGCGCTGGGCCCGGCTTACGCGGCGTACCCCCGCATGCGGTGGAACCGCATCGAGGACTGGCACATCACGCTGGCGTTCCTCGGCGAGCTCCCGGTCGCGACCGTTCCGCTCCTCCGGCCGCCGCTCGCGGACCTCGCGGCCGCGCGCCGGCCGGTCGAACTGGCGCTGCGCGGCGGCGGGCACTTCGACGACCGGGTGCTGTGGAGCGGGATCGACGGGGACCTGGAGGGGCTGCACGGGCTCGCGACCGAGGTGCGCGCGGTGGTCGCGGAGTGCGGGATCCCCTTCGAGGGCCGCCCGCTGCGCCCGCACCTGACGCTGGCCCGCGCCCGCCGCGACGATCCGTCCTCCGTGCTGGAGGCCGCCACCGGACTCGCCGGATTCACCGGGCGCCGGTGGCGGGCCGGGCGGCTGCACCTGGTCGGCAGCGACTTCGGGCGCGGCCCGGGGCCGATCCGCTACCGCGACATCGAGTCCTGGCCCTTCGGCGAGGCCTGAAGCCGCCCTTCCGGAGGCGTGCGCTCAACGCCCGTACATCTGGCGGCAGAGGTCGGCCGCGCCCATCGGGGCATCGATCTGCCGGGCCTGGCGGCAGAGCCGGCGCAGCTCGGGCCGGCCGTCGGCGGGGACGGTCGGGCGGCTGCGGGGACGGAGGGGCGGGGCCTTCTTCGGGGGCCGGGGGACGGCCCTCGTCCGGCTCTTCTCCGTTCCCTCCTTCCTCCGCGTCCCCTCCTTCCGGGTCCCCGTCTTCTGCGTTGTCTTCGTCTTCTGTGTTGTCTTCGTCTTCTTGGGAGCCTGGGCTCCCGTTCCCTTCCTTCCCGTCGTCGGCCGGCGGGAGGCCGGAGCTCGGGCGGGTTCGTCCCCGGGCTCCGTGGTGGCGAGCGCCTCGCGCGGCGTCCCCTCCGTGGGCTCCGGCCGGGCGGGCAGCGGCGAGGGGGCGCGTTCGGCGGCCGGGGCGAGGGCTGCGGGGCGGTCCGGCGGGCCCGGGTCGGGGCCGTGCGGGACGGCCACGCAACCGGCCGTGAGGAGCGCGGCGGTCAGGAGGTACGCGGTGCGGCGGGCGTGCATGGGGCCACGCTGCCCGACCCCGTACGGGACGGGGAGGCGGCGCGGCCCGTGTCACCGTGACGAGTGAACCGGGCCCGTCGAGGGACGGCCGCCACCGCGTGGGCGGTGGCCGGGTGGCGGTCCGCCAGGGCCGGCGGGCCGGGAGCCGCGCCGGCCGGGGCCCAGGCTCCGTCGCAGCCCAGGAGCCGCGCCGGGGCGTCGCAGGTGTCCGGGTGCGCGGGCAGGAGCGCCGCGCCGGTCGCGTCCGGGGGCGGTCCGCCGGCCGGTGCCCACTCCTGCGCGCAGCCCAGGAGCCGTGCCAGGGCGTCGCAGGTCGCCGGGTGCGCGGGCAGGAGCGCGGCGCCGCGCGGGGCGACGATCGCCGGGCCGGGGCGGGCGGAGCGGGGCGGAGCCTGGGGCAGGCGCCGACGACGGTGTCCGGCTCGGGCGCGGACACCGCGGCCCGGACCAGGCGGGGCGCCGTTCCGTCGGCGGGCTCGAACACCGCGTGGACCTGTGCCTGTGCGGCGGTGGCGTGTTCCTGGAGGTCGACGCCGAGCGGCAGGAGGCGGCCGGTCGCCGTGGAGACGGCGGCGGGCCGGGTGACGCCGGGCAGGGTGAGGAGCAGGGCGCGCGCCCACAGGTCGGCCCAGCGGCGCACCGGGACGCGCTCCAGGGTCGCTCCCGGGCAGGAGGCGGCGAGTTCGGCCGTGAATCCCTCGTGGAGCGTGGCCTGTCGGCGCAGCGGCGGGTCCGGGAGCACGGCGGAGACGACGGGTGCGACGCCGCCGACGAGGTCGTGGTCGCTGCCCCGCCAGCCGGCGCGGGCGAGGTCGCACAGCCAGACGCGGGCGGCGGCCGGTACGTTCGCGGCGGGCTCCTCCCCCTCGGCCTCCTCCGTGACCGTCGGCCCGGAGCCGGGCGGCTTCTACGCCCGGAGAGTGGAACCCGGTGGGTGGGTCGGATCTTGAACGGGCCCGCGCGGTAACTGTGGGGGCGGTCCCGCGTCGAGACGGGACGATCCACAGTGAGGACGACCATGCGTGCGCGAGCAGTGCTGATCTCCCTGATCGCGGCGGGTTCGATGCTGGGCCAGGCCGCGCCCGCCCAGGCCGACGCCGTCGGCGACGTCGTCGTCTTCTCCACCGAGGCGCAGGCGCTGGACGTCTACCGCGACCCGGCCGGCTGCCACCGGCTGCCCACGGTCGCGCACGTGCTGACGAACCGGACCGACAAGCCGGTGAGGATCTACGGCAACCCGTTCTGCCTCGGTCCCCCGGTGACCGTCCAGCCCGGATACGGGACCCATGTGCCGGGCGGCGCGGGGTCGTTCTCGGCCTGACGCGGCGTCGGGGAAGGCGCGTTCCCGCCCCGGCCCGCGGGTCCTCGGACGGAGTCCGGGCGGCGGCCTCGTGGATCCGCGCCGTCGGGCGGGCTCAGCCGGACGGCGCGGCCGCGGGCCGCGCGCCGGACCACTGCTCGGCGCCGTACTCCTCGAACCGTTCCACCTCGGTGAACCCGAGCTTCGCCGCGAGGCGCATCGCGCGGGCGTTGGCGGTCCGGGTGCGGAGCGCCAACGGCTCCCCGGGGAACGCGCCGGCGAACCAGTCGAGCGCCGCCGCGCACGCCTCGGCGGCGTACCCGCGCCCCCACGCCTCCGGCAGGAGCAGATAGCCGAGTTCGGCTCCTCCGGTCCCCTGGGGCTCCGCGTCGCGCCGGTCGAACGTGACCACGCCGATCATCGCTCCGCCGAGGTCGACCACGAACAGGCCGGGACGCCGGCCGGGCACCTCGGGCATCGCGCGTTCGAGCTCGTCGCGCGGCCGGGACCCGCCGATGTGGGTGCCCACCTCGGGCGAGGAGAACAGTTCGACGAACGCCGCGCGGTCCCGGGCCTCGGACGCGCGGAGCACGAGCCGCGCGGTCGTGATCGGGGCGGGCGGCCAGGCGGCGGGTTCCGGTCCGGTCATGGCGGGCAACCTATCGCACACCCGCCGGGCGGCGTCCGGTCGAGGCCGCCGTCCGGCCCGCCGCTCGGTACGGGGGATGATGGGACCGGAAAGCCGGAACACGAGGTCAGGAGCTTCCATGGCGAAGCGGGTTCACCAGCCCCGCGAGGACGCGGAGTTCGACTTCATCCTCCGGGCGAGCGGGACCCCGGTCCTCGCGTACTTCATCGGGACCTGGCCCAAGGCGATCGAGGCCTGCCGGGCGACGGACCTCGTCGTGGGCGGCATCGCAGAGGAGTACGCGGACCGCCTGACGGTCGTCCGCGCCGACATGACGCGCTGCCCGGCCGCGACGAGGCGTTACGGGGTCACCGGAGCCCCGTCCCTCGTCCTCCTGAAGGAGGGGGAGGCGGTGGCGCACGGCACGGGACGCGTGACCACCGCCGAACTCCGGGACCTCCTGGACGACCACCTCTGAGGGCCGGGGCCTCCACCGGACGGCCCGGACACGGCACGTCGCCCTCCGGCCCGAGCGGGAGCCGGTCCGGCCCGAGCGGGAGCCGGTCCGGCCCGAGCGCGGTCAGCCGTTCGCGGCGACGGTCTTGGGGTCGACCACCTCGCCGGCCGGCGGCTGCTCCACCTCGACCTTCTCGTTGTAGTCGCTGAACAGCGTCTCGCCGGGCTGCTTGCCGCCCTCGGAGACGGCCTTGAGGATGTAGGGGTCGCCCTCGGTGGCGACGTACAGGGTGAGCTTCTCGCCGTCGGCCTGCTGCTTGGTGAGCGTCAGGGCGTCCTTGCCGTCGACCTCGGTGGTGGCCCCCCGCCGCATGCCGTCGCGTTCGGACTTGTCGCTGTCCATGGCGGCCAGGAGAGCCTGCTTGTCGCACATGCCCTGGGTGGACTTGTCGCCGGGTTCGCTCTTGACCCACTTGTCCTGGAGCCGGTCGATGGCGGTGTCCGTGCCGGGCCTGCCCTGCAGGGCGTTCTGCCAGAACCGTTCGTTGCCCCGGACGTAGACGTTCTGGCCGGCCTGCCGGACGTCGGCCTTCGCGTCGTTCATCGACAGCGTGCCGAGACAGTTGTCCTTCTCGTCGACCTGGAACTCCGTCTTCACGACCGCGGGCGCGCCCTGCGTCTGTGACGTACCGGTGATCCGCACGGAGTCGGCGTCGCGGGTCGCCTTCACGGCCTCGGCCGCGATGGCGTCGGCGCTCTGCCCGGCGAAGGCCTCGTCCGAGTCCCCGTCCCCGCAGCCGGCGAGAGCGGTGGCACCCGCGCAGACCAGTGCCGCGGCGAGAACGGCGTTCTTCCTCAGGATGCGTGCGGCCATGACGTCCCCTTCTCTGCGGAAAAGTGAATTCCGCTCCACCCGGTTCGATTGTCGTGCGGCCTCACGTACCCGGCTTTTCAGAAAAGAACGGAGATAATCAGGACATCGTTTCCGGCCACGCGGCCCGAGTCCGCATCCGGGTCGGCACCCGATCCGTGTCCGAACCCGTGTCCAGGCCCGCGCCCGGGTCCGCATACGCCGGGCACCCCCCCGGCCGGCCAACCACCCCTCGCCCCGGGCCCCTTGACCTCCGCGTACGGTCCCTGCGTGTAACCCGTACGGCAGCCGCCACGCGTCCGCACGCCGGGAGGAGTTCCTTTTGCGCGGGTGGCGCGGCGGGCGCAGTCTGGCCGCATGACCTCTGACACCCCCGGCGGGGCGACGCCCGTTCCCGCGCACACCACGGGCCCCGGCAACACCGTCGTGCTCTATGGCGACGAGGGCGCCGCGCACGTGCTCGGCGTGTACCTGGACCCGCGCTGCCCGTACTGCAAGCGGATGGAGAACGGGCTGGGCACGGTGATCCGGGAGGCGGCCGACGCCGGGCGCTTCCGGGTGGAGTACCACTTCGGGACGTTCCTCGACGACGGCGGCGGCAGCGGGTCGCTGCATGCCCTGGCCGCGCTGGGGGCGGCCCTCGACGAGGGGAGCGAGCGGTTCGCGCTCTACCTGAGGCTGCTCTACGCCGAGCAGCCGCCCGAGGAGGAGGACGGCTTCGCCGACGGGGAGACGCTGCTGAAGCTGGCCGAGGAGGTGCCGGGGCTGGCCACCGAGGCGTTCAAGAGCAAGGTGTCCGGGGGCGTCTACCTGCCCTGGGCGCGCACCGTCTCCGCCGCCTTCGAGCGCGGCGGGGTCGAGTCGACGCCGACCGTGCTCGCCGACGGCGACCCGGTCGCGGTGCTCGGCCCGGGCGGCTACGCGGTGACACCGGAGGCGTTCTTCGCCCAACTGTCCGAACGCTGGGGGTGAGACGGAGGCGGCCGGGGAGACCCGTCGCCGAACGGGGACACCCGTTCGGCGGAACACCCCGGTCCGACTCCTCACACGGCGAGAGGACCGGCACGGTCGCCGGTGGGCCGACACGGTCGCTGATGGACCGGCACGGTCGCTGATGGACCGGCACGGTCGCTGATGGACCGGCACGGTCGCTGGTGGACCGGCCGACGAGCTCCACCTCGTCCGCGACGGCCGGGGCAGGCCCCTGGCCTTCCTCGTCGGCGACGACAGTGGCGGCCGCGGGTTCCTCCTGCGCGCCGACGACCCGGACCCCAACGAGGCGTGACCCCCGCCACCGCGGGGCGGGAGGCACCAGGCCGCAGGCCCCGGTGACCAGCGTCCGGAACGGCGCGGAGCACCACACCGCCTCCATGGGCGGAGGCACGGCCACGCGGTCTCGACCAGAGGGAAACCCCAGGTCGACGTAGCGCGCGAAGGGTCGGAGGACCTCGCGCCGCATCCCTCCCTCCCCCCCTTCCTCGACGCAGCGCCGGCGGTAGCCCTGCCGCAGAGCCATGCCCTCGCGCCAGAGCCGGGACGCCCTGCCGAGCGCGAAACCGCCGGTCCTGGCGAGGGACGCCCTCGGCGGTGACCGCTTCCCCCTCAGCCCCGCGCCAGCCTCACCCAGACCGCACCACCTACCCGCGCTTGCACATATAGCGCGCATGCAACTATTGTGAAGGCGTGCAAAGGGATCGCTCAATCAATTCTGAAAGGGGGCGAGCCATGCCGCTCGCGCTACTCGCTCTTGCGCTCGGGGCCTTCGGCATAGGTACGACCGAGTTCGTGATCATGGGCCTGCTGCCCCAGATCGCCACCGACTACGGCGTCACCATCCCCACCGCGGGCCTCCTGGTCACCGGCTACGCACTCGGCGTCGTCGTCGGCGCGCCGCTGCTGACCGTCCTCGGCAACAAGGTGAGCCGCAAGCGGATGCTCATGCTGCTCATGGGCCTGTTCGTGCTCGGCAACGTGCTCTCCGCCCTCGCCCCGAGCTTCGGGCTGATGCTGACCGGCCGCGTGGTCGCCTCGCTCGCCCACGGCTCGTTCTTCGGCATCGGGTCCGTCGTCGCCGCCGGCCTCGTCGCCCCGGACAAGAAGGCCGGCGCGATCGCCACCATGTTCACCGGCCTGACGGTCGCCAACATCGTCGGCGTGCCGCTCGGCACCTTCATCGGGCAGGCGATCGGCTGGCGCACCACCTTCGCGGTCGTCGCCGCGCTCGGCGTGGTCGGCCTGCTCGGCATCGCCCGGCTCGTGCCCGCCATGCCCCGCCCCGAGGGCACCCTTCTGCGCCGGGAGCTGAAGGCGTTCCGCAACCCCCAGGTGCTGCTCGCGATGGCCATGACCGTGCTCGGCTTCGGCGGCGTCTTCGCCGCGATCACCTACATCGCGCCGATGATGACCGAGGCCGCCGGCTACTTTGAGGGCGCGGTCACCTGGCTCCTCGTCCTCTTCGGCACCGGCATGTTCCTCGGCAACCTGCTCGGCGGCCGGTACGCCGACCGCGCGCTGATGCCCCTGCTGTACACCACCCTCGGCGGGCTCGCGATCGTCCTCGCGCTGTTCACCGTGACCGCGCACAACAAGGTCCTCGCCGCGATCACCATCCTCCTCGTCGGAGCGCTCGGCTTCGCCACGGTGCCGCCGCTGCAGAAGCGCGTCCTCGACCAGGCGCACGGCGCGCCGACCCTGGCCTCCGCCGTCAACATCGGCGCCTTCAACCTCGGCAACGCGCTCGCCGCCTGGCTCGGCGGGATCGTCATCGCCGCCGGCTTCGGCTACACCTCCCCGAACTGGGTCGGCGCCGTCCTCGCCGCCGCCGCTCTCGGCCTCGCCTTCTGGTCCGCCGCGCTGGAGCGCCGGGCCCCCGCGCCCGAGGCCGAGGCCGCCGGAGCGGTCGACACCGGCGCCGGCGCCCGCGTCCCCGTACACCACTGACCCCCTCCCACCGTTCCAGAGAAGAAACCCAGAGAGAAAGCCGCACCCCCATGTCCTTCCCCCACGTGCCCTCCGTCGTCCTCAACGACGGCACCGGGATCCCCCAGCTCGGCTTCGGCGTCTTCCAGGTCCCCGACGACGAGACCACGGCCGCCGTCGCCCACGCCCTGGAGGCCGGGTACCGCTCCGTGGACACCGCCGCCATCTACGGCAACGAGGCCGGGGTCGGCCGGGCGCTCGCCGCCTCCGGCATCGCCCGCGACGAGCTGTACGTCACCACCAAGCTGTGGAACGCCGACCAGGGGTACGACGCCACCCTGCGGGCCTTCGACGACAGCCTCGCCAGGCTCGGCCTCGACCACGTCGACCTGTACCTGATCCACTGGCCCGCCCCGGCCCGCGGCCTGTACGTCGACACCTGGCGCGCCATCGGGACACTGGTCGCGGACGGACGGGTCCGCACCGCCGGCGTCTCCAACTTCAAGCCCGCGCACCTGGAGCGGCTGCTCGACAGCAGCGACCTCGTGCCCGCCGTCAACCAGATCGAGCTGCACCCCAGGCTCCAGCAGCGCGAGCTCCGCGAGCTGCACGCCGTCCACGGGATCGCCACCGAGGCGTGGAGCCCGCTCGCCCAGGGCGCCGTCCTCGCCGACCCGGTCGTCACCGGCATCGCGGCCCGGCACGGGAAGTCCCCCGCCCAGGTGGTGCTGCGCTGGCACCTCCAGCTCGGGAACGTCGTCATCCCGAAGTCCGTCACCCCCGCCCGCATCCGCGAGAACCTCGACGTCTTCGACTTCGCCCTCTCCGCCGAGGAGATGACGGCGATGGCGGGCCTCGACCGCGGTCTGCGCACCGGCCCGGACCCCGACACCCTCGACTGAGTCCGGTGGAACCGGCGGCGGAGGCCGGTGGTTCCACCGATGCCGGCCGGGCGCCGGACGCGGAGAGTGGCCGGGCCAGTACAGGTCCGGCCACTCTCCGCTCCCGTTTCCGTTCCCTTGGGAGGGCGGCCGCCGCACGACACGAGAGGACGACTCCGTCGTGGGACGACACCTTGCCGCGACCGCCCACCAGCACGTCGTACCGGCCCTGGCGGCCTCGGTGGCGGGCGACGGGCCGGTGGTGGCGGACCACGCGGGGCTCGCCCTCGGCGCGGCGCGCCCGCACGGCCTCGTCCAGGCGGCGACGCTCGCGGAGTGGGCGCTGGCCCGGCCGGGGCGCGGGCTCGCCGCGCAGGGGGCCACCGACCGGGAGATCGCCGACCGGCTCAGGACGGCGGTACGGAGGCGAAGGGGCTGGTGTCGAGCCGGGCGAGGAGGTCGGCCGGATCGTCGTAGACGGCGACGGCGCCCGCTCCGGTCAGGTCGGCCTCGGGGATGCCGCCGCACAGCAGCCCGGCGACGGTCACCCCGGCGCGGCGGGCGGCCTTCATGTCCCAGACGCTGTCGCCGACGAACACGGCCCGGTCGGCGGGCACGTCCACGAGGGAGAGGGCGTGCTCGACGGGGTCGGGGGAGGGCTTCCCCTCGTCGACGTCGTCGGAGGTGGCGGTGTCCGTGAGCGCGTCGTCCGCGTCGATCGCCCGGCGCAGGGCCGTCAGCTCGCGGCTCTTGGCCGAGGTCACCAGGACCACCTTCCAGCCGTCGCCCGCGAGCTTCCGCAGCAGGTCGGCGGCTCCGTCGAAGGCCTGGAGCCGCTCGAAGTACGTCCCGTAGAGGGTGTCGTGCGCGGTGCTGAGGCGTTCGTCGTCCGACCGGTCGCGGTCCTGTCCGAGCAGGTGGTCGAGGAGCCGTCCGCCCGGGAGGCCGATGGCCCGGTGCACGGCGTGCATGGTCACTCGGTGGCCGCCCTGGCGGAGCGCCTCCCACCAGGCGACGGCGTGCAGGTGGTTGGTGTCGGCCAGGGTTCCGTCGACGTCGAAGAGCGCTGCGCGGTCGCGGTCCATGGTCGGGACCTCCTCACGGGACGCGGGTGTGGTGCGGGACGGGCACCCGGCGGCTACCCGGAACGCCTCCTTTCAGTCGCCGCCCCGGCCACCTCCCCGCCTCCGGGATTCCTCGGGGCTCGTCGGCGCGTCGGCGCGCCTTCGCGGGGCGGCACCACGGAGCATCGCGGTGCGAAGGCGACGGGCGGGTAGGCGCGCACAAGATCGCGCCCGGCCCGGGACGCGTCCCTCACCGACCGGAGGAGGAGTACTTCATGCCCCACCGCTCCGTATCGCTCGCCTCGCTGCGCCAAGGGCGCCTGTGGCGGTGGTGGGAGCGCCAGCGGCGGGACCCCTTCGTGGTCCAGACCCTGCGTTCCACCGCGGCGGCGACGATCTCGTACGTCGTCGCCCTCCAGCTCAGTTCCGAGCCGGCGCCGCTGACCGCGCCGCTGACGGCGCTGCTCGTGGTGCAGGTGACGCTGTACTCGACGCTGGTGACGAGTCTGCGGCGGGTGAACTCCGTCGTCGTCGGCGTGCTGATCGCCATCGCGTTCAGCGTCCTCGTCGGTCTGACGTGGTGGAGCCTCGCGCTGGTCATCCTGGCGGCCCTCGTGGTGGGCCGGTTCGTCCGGGTGGAGGAGTTCGTCGCCGAGGTGGCGATCAGCGCGATGCTGGTCCTCGGGGTCACCCAGGTCGCCGATACCGCCTGGGACCGCGTCCTGGAGACCCTGATCGGCGCGATCGTGGGCATGGTGTTCAACATGGTGCTCGTGCCGCCGGTCTGGGTGGACACCGCCGGGGACTCGATCGTGGACCTGGCCCGGCGGATGCGGCAGCTGCTCCTCGGGCTCGGCGAGGAGCTCACGGACCCGGACGTCCCCGCCGAACCCGATCCGTTCGGCGACTTCGACGGGCCGTCGTCCGTGGACCTGGCGGCGGCGCGGCTCTACGAGGCGCGGCGCCTCGACAACGACGTCGCCGACGTGGACGCGGCCCTGCGGCAGGCGGAGGACAGCCTGCGGCTGAACCCGCGCGTGAAGGAGGGGCTGCTGCACCGGATCGTGCTGCGGACGGGGCTCGACACCCTGGAGATCTCCGCCGTGGTGCTGCGGGTCCTCACCCGCACCCTGACCGACCTGGCGCGGGAGCGGGACGGGGCGGTGCTCTTCCGCCCGGAGACGTCCCGCACCCTCCAGGAGGTGGTGCGGCACCTCGGGGACACCCTGGTGAGCTTCGCGGTCCTCGTCACCTCGCACTCCAGCTCCGGCGCGGAGACGGCGGAGAACCGGCTCGCCGAGCAGCTGGAGGCGGCCCGCGAGGCCCGCGACCGGGCCGCCGGGATGCTGAGGGCGGAGGCGGTGGACGACCCGGGCCGCTGGCAGCTGTACGGCGCCCTCCTCGCCGAGATCGACCGCGTCCTGAACGAGCTGGACCCGGGCCACCGGGGCCGCCGCCTCATGGAGGAGCTGGACCGGCACACGCGCATGCGCGAGGAGCGGCGGCGCAAGGTCGCCTCCCTGGCGGGCCGCGCGCGCCGCTCCTCCTGAAGGCCCCCCGGAGGACGGTTCAGACGGGCCGTACGGGCCGCAGCGCTCCGTCGGCGCGCAGGTCGCCGACGGCGGGGTAGCCGTCGACGGCCATGATCAGGTCGGCCTCGGCGAGGAGCGAGCGCAGGACGTGGACGACGCCGTCCGTACCGCCGAGGGCGAGTCCGTACGCGTACGGGCGGCCGACGCCGACCGCCGTGGCGCCGAGGGCCAGGGCCTTGACGACGTCGGCCCCGGTGCGGACGCCGGAGTCGAAGAGGACGGGCAGGCCGTCGGCGGCGGCGACCACCCCCGGCAGGGCGTCGAGGGCGGGCAGGCCGCCGTTGGCCTGGCGCCCGCCGTGGTTGGAGCAGTAGATGCCGTCGACGCCGCCGTCCCGGGCGCGGCGGACGTCCTCGGGGTGGCAGATGCCCTTGAGGAGGATCGGCAGGTCGGTGAGGGAGCGCAGCCAGGCGAGGTCGTCCCAGACCAGCGGCTTGCCGAAGATCCCGGCCCACTCCACGACGGCGGCGCGCGGGTCCTCCTCGGGGGGCTTGGGGAGCCGGGCCCGGAAGACGGGGTCGGAGGTGTAGTTGGCCAGGCAGTGTCCGCGCAGCTGGGGGAAGTTGCTGGTGGCGAGGTCGCGGGGGCGCCAGCCGGTGATCCAGGTGTCGAGGGTGACGACGATGCCCCGGAAGCCGGCCGCCTCGGCGCGGTGCACCAGGCTCTCCGCGAGGTCCCGGTCGGTGGGCGTGTAGAGCTGGAAGAGGCCGGGGGTGTCGCCGAGCGCGGCGGCGACCTCCTCCAGGGGGTCGACGGTGAGCGTGGAGGCGATCATCGGCACGCCGGTGCGGGCGGCGGCGCGGGCGGTCGCCAGGTCGCCGTGTCCGTCTTGGGCGCAGAGGCCGATGACGCCGACGGGTGCCATGAACAGCGGCGAGGGCAGCGTCGTGCCGAAGAGGTCGACCGAGAGGTCGCGCCGCGCGGCGCCCACCATCATGCGCGGGACGAGTCCCCAGGCGCGGAAGGCCGTGGTGTTGGCCTCCTGGGTGTGCTCGTCGCCCGCGCCGCCGGCCACGTACGACCACAGCGAGGGCGACAGGGCCGCCCGCGCCTTCGACTCCAGTTCGGCGAAGGTCATCGGCAGTGGGGGGACGGTGCCGAAGAGGCCCTCGAAGTAGATCTCGTTCTGGTAGTCGCCGAAGTGCGGGGGCATGGGCTCCGCCCTTTCACGTCAGGGGGCGGGCGCCCGGGTCGCCCGCCGTGGTGCCGTCCAGGGTGCCCGTCTCGGGCCTCCGTGACCATGGTCCGGTCACGGGTCCTCGCCCGGGGGCCGCCGGTGGGCGGCCGTGTCGGATGATGAGGGGATGACGCGCACCTTCGAAGAACTCGTCGCGGAGGCCTCCGCGGCCCCGGTCGACGGCTGGGACTTCTCCTGGCTCGACGGGCGGGCGACCGAGCAGCGCCCCTCCTGGGGCTACCACCGGCTCCTCGCCGAACGGCTCGCCACCGCCTCGGCCGGGCTCGACGTGCAGACGGGCGGCGGCGAGGTCCTGGCCGGGGTTCCGGTGCTGCCGCCGGCGATGGCGGCCACCGAGTCGTGGCCGCCGAACGTCGCCCGGGCCACCGAACTCCTCCACCCGCGCGGGGTCGTGCTCGTCGCCGACCCCGACGAGCCGCCGCTGCCCTTCGGCGACGCCGCCTTCGACCTCGTCACCAGCCGGCACCCGGCGACCGTGTGGTGGTCGGAGATCGCCCGTGTCCTGCGGCCGGGCGGCACCTACCTCGCCCAGCACGTCGGGCCCGCCAGCGTCTGGGAGGTGGTGGAGTACTTCCTCGGCCCGCAGCCGGAGGCGGCCCGGGCGCGCCACCCCGACGACGAGGCCGCGGCGGCGCGGGCGGCCGGGCTCGACGTCGTGGACCTGCGCACCGAGCGGCTGCGGATGGAGTTCCACGACGTCGGCGCGGTCGTCTGGTTCCTGCGCAAGGTGATCTGGATCGTGCCCGGGTTCACGGTCGACGCCCATCTGCCCCGGCTGCGCGACCTCGACGCGCGGATCCGGGCGGAGGGCCCGTTCGTCGCCCACTCCGCCCGGACCCTGATCGAGGCGCGCCGGCCCGCCGCGTGACGGGCGCGGGCCCCGCTCAGGAGCGCGCCGGCGGGATCCCCCAGTCGAGGCGCAGGACGGCGAGGTCGTCGGAGTGCCGGCCGGCGTTCCGTTCGTGGGTCTCCTTGATGAGGAGGTCGACGTGAACGGCCGGGTCGTCCGACGGCAGGGTCGCGATCAGGTCGAGCAGCCCCTCGACGCCGAGCCGCTCGTTCGCCGTCCCGCTGTGGCCCTCGGTGAGTCCGTCGGTGTAGAGGGTCAGGGCGCCGGTGGCGGGGAGCGGGACGACCGTGGCGGGCCAGCGGTGCGGTCCGGGGAAGATGCCCAGGGCGATGCCGTGCTCGGCCTCCAGCTCCCGGGTCCCCTCGGGCGTGGTGAGGAGGGGCTCGTGGTGGCCGGCGAGGTGGAGGGTGGCGGTCGCGGTGTTCTGGTCGAGCGTGAGGAGGGTGCAGGTGGCGAACATCTGCTGGCCGCCGCGTTCGGCGAGCAGGATGCGCTCCATCAGGTGCAGCAGGTCGTCGCCGCGGTGCCCGCCGAGCACCAGGGAGCGCCAGGCGATCCGCAGGCAGACGCCGAGGGCGGCGGCGTCGGGTCCGTGTCCGCTGACGTCGCCGACGACGGCGTGCAGCAGCCCGTCGTCCCCCTCCACCACGTCGAGGAAGTCACCGCCGAGCAGGGCCAGGGTGGCGCCCGGCAGATAGCGGGAGGTCACCCGCACCGCGGAGGTGTCGAGGATCGGCTGGGGCAGCAGGCCGCGCTCCAGGCGCGCGTTCTCCTCGGCCCGCAGCCGGGCGGCCTGGGCCTCGGAGTTGGCGCGCTCGGTCTCGCTGCGGTAGACGGCGTAGCGGACCGTCCGGTGCAGCAGGTCCGCCTCGACCTTTCCCTTGACGAGGTAGTCCTGGGCCCCGGCCGCCATGGCGTCGGGGCCCGCCTGCGCCTCGGAGAGGCCGGTCAGGACGATGACCGCGGTGTGCGGGGCCACGGCCCGCACCGCGGTGACCGCGTCGGTGCCCGACACGTCGGGCAGGTGCAGGTCGAGGAGGATGCAGTCGATCGGGGCGCCGGCCAGTTCGGCGCGGGCCTCGGCCAGGGTGGTCCGGGTGGTCAGCTCGAACCGCAGCCCGGTGTCGTGGAGGAGTTCCTCGACGAGCAGGGCGTCGCCCAGGTCGTCCTCGATCAGGAGGATGCGGTACGTCGGCTCCTGGGGCGCCGTGCCCGGGCCGCTCGCGGTCGCGCTCATCTCGTCCGCTCCGCGCCCGAGGGGACGGCCTGCGGCACGACGGCCCGGCCGGGCGTCTCCGGCGGTTCGGGCGCCAGGGTGAAGGTGATCCGCGTCCCGTCGCGGTACTCCGTGTCGACGGCGATGGCGCCGCCGTGGAACTCGACGATCTTCTTGCACATCGCGAGGCCGATGCCGCTGCCGGAGTAGACGTCCTTGGTGTGCAGCCGCTGGAAGATCACGAAGACCTTGTCGGCGTACTCCGGGGCGATGCCGATGCCGTTGTCGGTGACGGTGAACCGCCACAGCTCGCCCTCACGGGCCGCCGTGACGTGGATCCGCGGCGCCTCGTCGGGGCGGCGGAACTTCACGGCGTTGCCGATCAGGTTCTGCCAGAGCATGCCCATCTGGGTGGGGTCGGCGACCAGGGCCGGCAGCGGGTCGTGCGTGATCGTCGCTCCGGCCTCCTCGATGCCGACGCTCAGCGCGGACAGGGTCCGCTCCAGGACGTCGCCCAGGTCGACGCTCTGGTGGGCGTTGTGCAGGCGTCCGACGCGGGAGAAGTCGAGCAGGTCGTTGATGAGGACCTGCATGCGGTTCGCCCCGTCGACGGCGAAGTCGATGTACTGGTCGGCCCGGCTGTCGAGCTGTCCTCCGTAGCGCCGCTGGAGGAGCTGGGTGAAGCTGGAGACCTTGCGCAGCGGCTCCTGGAGGTCGTGGGAGGCCACGTACGCGAACTGCTCCAGTTCGGCGTTGGAGCGCTGGAGGTCCGCGGCCTGCGCGTCGAGGCGCATGCGGGCCTCCTCGGTGAAGGCCAGTTCCCGCACCAGGCGCCGGCGCATGGAGTCGATCTCCTCGCCGAGGCGCCGCAGGTCGGCGGGGCCGGACGGGGTGATGGGGTGCTCGAAGTCGCCGCCGGCGATGGTCCGGGCGTCCGAGCCGAGCCGGTCGAGGGGTTCGTTGATGCCCCGGCGCAGCCCTTCGAAGATCAGGGTCGTCAGCACGACGATGAGCACCGCGATGGCGCCGAACACCCAGTTCCGGACGCCCATCATGGTCATCAGGTCGTCCCTGGCCCGGAGGCGGTCCGCCCGCAGCCGTTCCTGCTGCTCGCCCAGGGCGGCGCGGATCGCGTCGAAGGCCTTCTTGCCCTCCGCCGCCCGCTCGACGGCCAGCGGTGAGGGCGAGCCGGGCGGGGTCGCGGCGATCGGGCGCGCGATCCGCTCCTGCCACCTGGCCACGGCGTCCCGTACGGCCCCGAGGTCGGCCAGGGCGGCCCGGTCGCCGGCGAGGAGCCCGGAGAGCTGCGCGGTGCGCGACTCCTGCTCGGCAATTCCCTCCCGGTAGGGGGTGAGGAAGTCCGGGGTGCCGGTCAGGCCGTAGCCGCGGATCCCGGTCTCCTGGTTGAGGACCGCAGATTCCAGGCGGGTCGCCGTGGTCAGCGCGGGGGACCGCACGTCCACGAGTTCCTTGCTGAGCGCCTCGGTGCGCGAGAGGATCCAGCCGCCCGTCACTCCGAGCAGGGTCAGGACGACCAGGGAGACGGCCGCGCCCACGCGAAGCCACCGCCGGGTAGTCCATGCGGACAGTCCCCGCTCGCGCGGTCGCTTCCCCTCGACGGTCATGGTGCTGACTCCTCTGCTGCGACGGCCGCGAAGGTGCGGCGCGATCACTGTAATGGGCGACAACGGTTGTTGTCGCCAGGCCTCCCGGGGACCTAGAGTGCCGGGTGTGCCAGGCAAGAACTTCGTGTTGCGGACCACTCCGCAGGAAACGGCCGCCGCAGCGGACGCGGCGGTCGACGAGCTCGCGCAGCGCCTCGTCCGGCAGCTCCTGAACGATCCCTCGCGTCCGGCACCGGACGACCGTGCGCGGGCCCTGGCCCTGCTCCACGTCCTGGACCACGTCCAGAAGGCCGCCGAGCGGCTCCAGCAGGAAGCTGTCGTGGCCGGCGCCCGCGCGGGAGCCGGCTATCCGCAGCTCGGCGCGGCCTGCGGCATGACCCGGCAGGGCGCCCGTCGCCGCTGGCCGGGGCTCTTCGACCACTCATACGACAAACCCACGGAGCAACCGATCATGACCACCCCCGCCCGCCCCTTCGACGTCCTGCTCGTCGAGGACGACGTCGCCGATGCCATGCTCATCGAGGAGGCACTCTCCGAGCGCGGGGCCCGCAACCTGGTCCAGGTCACCGACGGGGTCGCCGCCCTGGAGCACCTGCGCGCCCCGGACACCGCCCGGCCCGACCTCATCGTCCTCGACCTGAACATGCCCCGGATGAACGGCCGGGAGCTGCTGAAGGTCCTCAAGTCCGACGAGGACTTCCAGACCATCCCCGTGGTGGTCCTGACCACGTCGACGGCGCCCGACGACGTGACCGGCGCGTACAGCAGCCACGCCAACGCCTATGTGACCAAGCCGGTCAACCTGGAGGAGTTCGAGCGGGCCGTCCAGAGCATCGACGCCTTCTACCTCGACACCGCGGCCCGGCCGCGCCCCTGACGTCCGGGGGCGGGTTCAGACCAGGTCGACGCGGGCGGTGACGCGCTTGCCGACCGGTTCCCGCCGGATGTGGAGGTCCCGGGCGACGGCCTTGACGATCTCCAGCCCGTGCTGACCGATCCGGTCCGGATCGGCGGCATGGGCCGCCGGAACCGTGGGCTCGCTGTCCCACACCACGACGTCCACGGTCCCGGCCCCGACGCTCATCTGCAGCAGGACCGGGCCCGGGGCGTGTCTGCGGGCGTTGGTGACCAGCTCGCTGACGACGAGCCGCGTGAGTTCCTCCGCGCGCTCGGAGACGGGAACGCCCCAGACGGTGCGGGCCTTCTCCAGGAAGGCGGTGGCGCGGTCGCGGGCCTCGGCCACCAGCCCCTCGCCCTCGTCCCAGGCGTATCCGACCTGCCTGAGGTCGTCCTCGGGCAGGGCACAGTCGTCTCCGTCGGCGTCGGCCGTCGTCGTCATCGTCTTCCCCCCGTGTTCACGCGCGCGTCCGCCCGCCATGAAGTCGTGTCCACCATAGGTGTTCTCCGGCACGGTGGAGCGGGGTGGTCCGGCCGGGGCGGTGTCAGTCGCCCGGTGCGATGAGGACGATCTGGTCCTGTGCGTGCCAGTGCCGCACGCGGGCCTTGGGCGGGTTGATCCGCATCCCGTGGCCGGAGGCGGTCGCGGAGCGGTAGCCGATGGCGCATTCGCCGCGGCGGGCGGCCGACGCGGCGACGGCGGCGAAGGACGTCGTCCGCCCGGTGGTGACGTAGTGGGCGGCCGGGCGGAGGTGGAGGGTGTTGCCGGCCGGGGAGAGGAGTTCCTCGAACACGGCGGTCAGGTGGGGGTTCTGGGAGATCTGGGTCATGAGGAGCCCGATGAGCCTGCCGCTGACGACGAAGTCGGCCCCGGCGGGCCGGGGCGCGATCAGCCGGTTGCGGTCGTCGGTCATCTCGGTGACGACGGGTACGTGACGGCCGCTCTCCTCCTCCCGGGCCCGCAGGTTCAGGAGGGTGACGAGGGTCCGGTCGTCCGGTTCGCCGCGGCCGGGCCGGGGGTCGGGGCCGAGCACGATCACGACGTCGTAGCCGGTGGGGTCGAGGGCGTCCGTCGTCGACCGCAGCGTGGGGTCCCCGGGGTGGTGGCGCACCGGCATGCGGGGGGCGAGGGCTTCGGCGGCGGACCGGACGGCGGCGGCCGTCGCGGCGCGCGGTCCGGCCACGACGTCGAGGGTCGAGCCGGGCGGGGTGCGCCGTGAGAGCTGGTCGACGATCCGGGGCGCCCTGCGGTTCCAGCCCAGGAGGAGGACGCGCTCGGCCGGGGCGGGGGCCGGGGTCGGCGCGTGGGTGAGGGCCCTCGGGTCGTGGGGCACGGGGAGGTCGGACAGCCGGGTGGAGTGCTCGTCCCGGGCGATCACGAGGAGGCTGTCGCCCTCCCGGAACCGGGCGGACAGGGGCGGGTTGAGGGCCACGGTGCCGTCGTCGTGGGCGATGCCGACGGCGATGGACTCCGGGCAGGCCCCGGCGGCCTCCTCGAAGGTCAGGCCGGGCAGGACGGGGTCGCGCAGGGTGTGGAACTCGTGTCCGGCGAAGTCGAGGAGTTCCTGGTGGACGAGGGAGAGTCCGGGCTGCCGGGCGCAGTCGACGACGAGCCGGGCCGAGATGTCGTCCACGTCCAGGACGGTGGTCCGGGGGCCGCCGGCCAGCCGGGCGGCGGTGAGGTGGCGGTCGTCGCGCACGGCGGCGACGACGCGGACCCGCCGGTCCTCCCCCAGGGCGGCCGAGAGGGAGAGCAGGGTCTTGACGGTCTCGGCGTCGTCCCGGGGGTCGTCGCGGGGCAGGACGAGGACGCAGTCCGCGGTGGCCGGGCTCACGCGGGCGAGGACGGCGGGGTCGGTGGGGCGGCCGGTGCGGCACAGGACGCGGGCGCGGCCCGTGGCGCGGGCGGTGGTGGCGAGGTCCTCCTCCATGGCGGCCTTGTCCCGGTCGGCGAGGACCGCGATCACGCGGCGGCGCCGTTCGGTGCGGGCGGCGACCAGTTCGGAGACGACGGTCGGGATCTGCTCGGACCAGCCGAGGACGACGGTGTGGCCGCGCTCCAGGATCGCGGCCCGGCCCCGGTCGAGGGCCATCAGCCGGTCGGTGAGGCCGGTGGTGATGAGGCTGACCAGGGTGGAGACGTACAGGAGGGCGATGAGGGCGAGGAGCACGGACAGGAGGACGCGCAGGGGCGGTCCGACCTCGCCGCCCAGGCGCATGGTCTGTCCGGTGCTGCGCCAGACCGCCGCGATCCTCGATCCGAGGGTGGCGGGGGCCTGCTGGTCGGTCCAGACGAGGAGGGCGCTGACGGGGACGACGAGGGCCAGGCAGCCCAGGGCGAGCCAGCCGCAGAGGGCCGGTATGCCGCGGGTGAGGGTGGTGTCGAACCAGTAGCGGAGGCGCGCCTCCGCGGAGGGGACGGGGTGGGCCGGCCGGGGCCGGCCGGCCGTGGTGTCCGCGGCCCGGTCCGCGCCGGGTCGCCGTGCGGCGTTCCGCTGTCCGGGAACGACCTTGTTGCCTTCTCTGCGCACGTCGGCAGCGTGGCGCCCCGTCGTGTCCGGCGGGGCGCCATCGCCGTGGATTCATCCCTTCGTGATCGTCCGGAGGGACGCGGGTCAGCCGTTCGGGTCGAAGGTGATCCCGGCGGGTTTGGCCTTGGCGAGGTGGGCGGCGAAGCTGCCGTCCTTGAGGCCGAAGTGCGCGCTGCCGAAGTCGGCCGCGACGAGCTTCTCGCGGATGCCCGCGGGGTAGCCGTTCCAGCCGACCAGGGTCGGGAACTGCCAGGTCTGCCGGTGGTTCTCGGGCGGTTCGTCGTTGGCGTTGGCGGGGCGGAAGCAGTGGGTGCCGATGCCGTCCTTGTGGTAGACGACCTTGGGGTGGTCGCCGTCCCAGCGGATCCGGTCGCGGGCGTAGGTGTCGAAGTTCCCGTGGGCGGAGGTGGAGACGTACTCCGCCCGGTCGTTCCGCACCCACACCACGACGTGCTCCCAGTCGTGGCGGTGTCCGCCGAGGCCGCTGCCGGCCACCGCCTGGTCCTTCTCGAAGTAGAGGCCGTAGAGGATCGCGCACCAGCCGTTGTTGCACTTCGCGCGGGAGTACCCGTTGGTGCCGGCGAGGTCGGAGGCGTCGCGGCACTGGCCGTTGAGGGCGCCGGACGGCTTGAGGCCGCCGTTGAGCGTGCCGTCGGGACCGATCGCGGCGGTGGAGTAGCAGCCGTCCGTGTCGTAGTCGAAGGCCGGCTGGAAGGCCCGTTCCAGGGCGTCGGCGTTGCCGGGCAGGGCGGTGGGCGGTGCGGCGAGCGCGCTGCTCGGGAGGGCGATGACCAGCGCGAGGGCCCCGGCGAGGGCGAGGGCGCCCCGGGCGGCGTACGCGGGTGTCTTCAACTGCGTCCCCTTCGGGTCGGACGACGGCGGTGTGCGGGGGTGTACGGCGTGCAGGAGCACGCGGCGTGCGGGGTCGTACGGCGCGCGCGAGCACCCGGTGCGAGGGCGTACGGGTCCGCGTGCGCCGCGCGGTACGCGCCATCGTGGCATGACCACGTCAATATAGGGAGTCGCCGAACGCACCCTCCGGTGAACTCCGTCCGACGGGCGGTCCGGCAGACTGGGGACTCAGGACAAAATTGCTAGACGATACGTATCGTCTCGTTCAAGGTGGACTCATGATCACCCCATCCCCCGCACACATCGCCATGTTCTCGATCGCCGCCCACGGCCACGTGAACCCGAGCCTGGAGGTCATCCGCGAACTCGTCGCCCGGGGTCACCGCGTCAGCTACGCCGTCCCCGAGTCCTTCGCCGCGAAGGTCGCGGAGACCGGCGCCACCCCGGTCGTCTACACCTCGACGCTGCCGACCGACGAGGACCCGGACGCCTGGGGCACCGAACTGATCGACAACATCGAGCCGTTCCTGAACGACGCCGTGCAGGCGCTCCCCCAGCTCGCCGAGGCCTTCGACGGGGACCGGCCGGACCTCGTGCTCCACGACATCACCTCGTACCCGGCCCGCGTCCTCGCCCACACGTGGGGCGTCCCCGCCGTCTCCCTCTGGCCGAACCTCGTGCCGTGGGAGGGGTACGAGGAGGAGGTCGCCGAGCCGATGTACGCCGAGCTCAAGGCCTCGCCGCGCGGCAAGGCGTACTTCGCCCGGTTCGAGGAGTGGCTCGCCGAGCACGGGATCGACACCCCGCCCGACCGGTTCGTCGCCCGTCCGCGCCGCGCGATCGTCCTCATCCCGCGTGCCCTCCAGCCGCAGGCCGACCGGGTCGACGAGTCCGTGTACACCTTCGTCGGCGCCTGTCAGGGCGAGCGCGCCGACCAGGGCGAGTGGCGGCGGCCGGCCGGCGCGGAGAAGGTGCTCCTGGTCTCCCTGGGCTCCGCCTTCACCAAGCAGCCCGACTTCTACCGGGCCTGCGTCGAGGCGTTCGGCGGCCTGCCGGGCTGGCACGTCGTCCTGCAGATCGGGAAGTTCGTCGACCCGGCCGAACTCGGCGCCCTGCCGGACAACGTGGAGGTGCACACCTGGGTGCCCCAGTTGGCGATCCTGCGGCAGGCCGACGCCTTCGTCACCCACGCGGGCGCGGGCGGCAGCCAGGAGGGCCTGTCCACCGCCACCCCCATGGTGGCCGTGCCCCTGGCCGCCGACCAGTTCGGGAACGCCGAGATGCTCCAGTCCCTGGGCGTGGCACGGCACCTGCCGATGGGCGAGGTGACCCCCGAACTGCTGCGGGAGTCCGTCCTCGCGCTCGTCGACGACCCCGAGGTGGCCCGCCGCTCGCGCGAGATCCAGGAGTCGATGGCCCGCGAGGGCGGCACGCGGCGGGCCGCCGACCTGATCGAGGCCGAACTGCCGGGGTGACGGGCGGTCAGGCCTCCTTCCCGCTCTCGTACGCGGCGAGTTCCGCGGGCGTGCCGACGAAGGCCGGGCCGCAGCCGGGCGGGAGGCGCTCGACGACCATGGCGACCGCCTCCCGCGCCGTGCCGGCCTCGCCGATCCTCCGCGTCCGCGAGGGGTCCTCGACGTAGTACGGCCCGGTGTGGTCCGGGCCGGCCGCCGTCGGACCGATGTAGGGCACGTCCCACGTCCGGCGCTGCTCGGTGCAGCGGCTGAAGCGCAGTTCCCACATGCCGGTCCAGGGGAAGAGCCGCCGCAGCCGCGGCTCGGCGTACGCCGCCGCGACCAGGTCGGCGCTCACCCGGTCGGAGGCGAGCAGTTCGCACCACGCCGCCTCCACGACGGAGGCGCTCGGGATGTTCGTCGTCATGGCCTGATTCTCCCCCGTCGCCCCGCCGTGGACTGCGGGGCGACGGAGCGACGGGGAACGGGTCAGACGACGGCGCCCGTACGGCGGCGCTTCACCGGCACCGGCGCCGGAGCGGGGGCCGGACGGCGGGTCTCCAGGATCACGGCCAGCGGGATCGCCGTGAAGACGGTGGACGCCATGCCGAGGACGACGCCGGCGAGCAGCGCGACCGAGAAGTCCTCCAGCGAGTCGCCGCCCAGGACGGCGAGCGCCACCAGGACGAAGAGCGCGCCCATGCCCGTGTTGACCGTGCGCGGAAGGGTCTGGGCGACCGCCCGGTCGGCCAGGTCGGGCAGCGGTACGCGGCCGCCGCGCCGCCGCAGCTCCCGCAGCCGGTCGAGCACCACCACGGAGTCGTTCACCGAGTAGCCGACGACGGTCAGGAGCGCGGCCAGGAACACGCTGTCCATCGGTTTGCCCAGCCAGGCGAACAGGCCGATCACCAGGAGGACGTCCTGGGTCATGGCGGCGACGGCGGCCGTCGCGTACGTCCAGCGGAACCGCGTCGTCAGGTAGAGGAGCTGCGCCGCGACCGCCAGGCCGAGCGCGAGCAGGGCGTGGGTGCGCAGTTCGCCGCCCAGGCTCGGGCCGATCAGGTCGTCGCGCTCCACCGTCACCGGTCCGGCGACCCCGGTGAGCGCCTCCTCGATCTCCCGCCGCTCGTCGTCGCCGGTCTCCTTCACCCGTACCGACACGTCGCCCTCGCCGGTGGTCTGCACGACGGCGTCGGGGAAGCCGGCGGCCGTGACGGCGGCGCGGGCCGCGTCGGCGTCCACCGGGCGGTCGGCCGCGTACTGGACGACCCGGCCGCCGGTGAACTCGACGCCGAACTCCACGCCCCGGACGCCGATCCCGGCGAGGGCCACGAGGAGGAGCCCGGCGCAGCCGGTCAGCCAGCGGCGGCGGTGGGCCGTCAGGCGCGGGACGCGGCGGGTGAGCCGGGTCCGCAGCCTGCCGAGCTCCGCCATGCCGGTCACCGCCGGCCGCCTGCGCACGACGGGCAGCCGGAGCGTCAGGTCGGCGAGGAGCCGGGTGATCACCATGGCGGTGAGGAGCGAGGTCACGACGCCGACGGCGAGCGTCACTCCGAAGCCCTTGACCGGTCCGGTGGCGAAGGCGAACAGCAGTCCGGCGGCGAGCAGCGTGGTGATGTGGGAGTCCGCGACCGCGCTCCACACCTTGCCGAACGCCGTCGTCACCGGCCGCCGCGGATCGCGCCCGGCGGACCGGCCCAGGGCCGCGTACTCTTCCCTGGCCCGTTCGAAGACCAGGACGTTGGCGTCGACGGCGATGCCGACGGCCAGGACGAAGCCGGCGAGACCGGGCAGGGTGAGGGTGGCGCCCAGGGCGACCACGGCGGCGTACGAGATCAGGCCGTACAGCAGGAGGGCGGCGGTGGCGAGGAGGCCGAGGAGCCGGTAGACGGCGATGACGAAGAGGCCGGTGCAGGCGAGGCCGATCAGCGCCGCAAGGGCGCTGGCCCGGATCGCCTCCGCGCCGAGCGTCGGGCCCACGGTGCTCTGCTCGACCGTCGTCACGGGGACGGGCAGCGCGCCGCCCCGGACGAGCGCGGCGAGGTCGCGGGCCTCCTGGGCGGAGAAGCCGCCGGTGATCTGCGCGGAGCCGCCGCCGATGCCCGCCCCGCAGGGGACGCCGGTCTGCATGCCGGGCGCGGAGACGATCCGGTCGTCGAGGACGATGGCGACCCTGCGGGCCGGGTCCCCGGGGGACGCGCAGGCGGCGGCGCCGGTGATCCGTGCCCAGTCGCCCGCGGCCCGGTCGCGGAAGGAGAGGTCGACGGTCCAGCCGCGGACGCTCGTGGTGTCGAGGGCGGCCTCCGCGTTCTCGACCCCGTCGCCGGTGAGGGCGGGGGCGGCCAGGGCGAGGAAGCGGCCGGGCGCGTCGGGGTCGGCGAGGACGCGGGTGCCGTCGGCGGCGGCCGGTCCGGCCGGTCCCTCCGCCTCGCCGGTGACGGCGTGGAAGGTGAGCTGGGCCGTGCGGCCGATGGTCTCGGCGGCCTTGCGCGGATCGCGCAGGCCGGGGAGTTCGACGACGATGCGGCGCTCGCCTGAGCGGGCGAGGGAGGGTTCCGCGACGCCGAGGCCGTCGACGCGCTTGCGGAGCACCTCCAGGGCGCGGTCGGTGGCCGCGGCGTCGGCGCGGGTGGCGGGGCCGTCCTCGGTCTGGAGGACGATGCGGGTGCCGCCGCGCAGGTCGAGTCCGAGGCGGGGCGGGGTGGTCAGGGTGATCCAGAGGGAGAGCGCGACGACGGCGAGCGCGAGGAGCGCGCGCCACAGCACGGCACGAGAGGACATGGGTACTCCACAGGCAGCGCACGGGCGGGCGGGCGCCGCCCCGGAGGGGACGCGGGCCGCTCCCGTGCCGGACGTACGGTCGGGTGCGCGTCGGCGACCGGTCCGTGGACATGCCGATGGCCCGGACGGCGACGCGGAGGAACGTCAGCTGTGCCGGGTGGAGGGAGGACCCCGGGGGTCCCTCGGGACGTGGGGACCGCCGGGCGGCGCCCGCTCGCGGCGGGGATCGCCGGCGAGGAGGCCGCGCGGGGGGAGGCAGAGGTCGACGGGTACGGCCGCGGGGGCGGTGGGCACCGCCGGGAACCGCACGGAGTGCTCGACGACGGCCGGGAGCCCCGCGACGGCGGCGGGCGCGAGGTGCGGCTCCGGCGGCGCGAGACGGTGGGCGGGGGCCGGTGCCGGCACGGAGGCCGGAGCGGTACGGGCCGCCGGGGCCCGGTTCGGCTTCGGGTCCCCGGGGGTCGGACTGGCGGGGCCCTGGACCGTACGGTCCGGGGACGGGTCCGGGGAGCCCTGGACCGTACGGGCCGCCGGGGCCGCGGTCGGGTCCGCGGCGGAGGCCGCCGGGGTCAGGATCAGGGACCAGAGCACACAGAGCAGGGCGGGCACCAGGGTCGCGAGCCGTCGTGCGGAACGCTCCACCGCCCCGCACCTCCCCCGTCCGTGCCACCCCGTCGACCCGGGCCTCCGGGGCTCAGCGTAGACCGGCGGGGAAAGCACCCGGCCACCGACTCCCGTCCTGAGTACGGCGGCTGAGTACGTCCGCTCATGCCGGGGCCGCCCCGGTCCCGCGACGATGACGGGGTCAGCGCATCGTCCTCGGCTCCAGGGGGCCCGTTCCGTGCTCAGCCGCATCGCCGCCCGCGTCGTCCCGTTCTTCGGGCGACTGACCGTCACCGCCGACCCGGGGGCGCGCCTCGCGCCCGGCAGCATCCTGGTCGCGAACCACACCTCGCTCGCGGACCCGGCGCTCGTGCTCGCCGCGCTCCGCGGCCACCTCGCGGTCGAGCCCGTCCTGATGGCCACCTCGGGGCTCTGGCGGATTCCGGTCCTCGGCCGGGCGCTCACCCGCGAGGGGTACGTGCCCGTGCACCGCGGCACGGCCCACGCCGCGGCCGCCCTCGACCGGGCGGCGGTCGCGCTCGCGTCGGGGCGGCACGTGATGCTGTACGCGGAGGGGCGCATACCGCCGCGCCGGGACTCCGCCGAGAACACGCCCGAGGCGTTCCGGACCGGGCTCGCCCGGCTCGCCCTGGCCACCGGGGCGCAGGTCGTGCCGATCGGTCAGGCGGGGGCCCGGCGGATCACCTCCGGCGGGCGGGCGAAGCAGCTCGCCGGGGTGCTCACGGCGCCGGTGCGCAGGCCCGGCCTGCACGTCCACATCGGGGCACCGCTGACGCTGCCCGCCGACGTGGCGGAGGCGACGGCGCTCGCGCACGGGGCCGTCACCGAGGCCTGGCGGACGGCGGCCGGGGCCCTGGGGGTGTCCGCCACATGAGCGCGGGAGAAGGAGCGGCGTCCGGTGCGTGCGATCGCAAGGCGCCGGAGTGCCCTCGTGGCGGAGCCACGTGGGCGGTTCGGCAACGCGGCGAGGGTGCCCCCGTGCCCGAAGGACTACGGGGGAGTGCGTGCCGGGCGCCGCGACGCCGCGGGCATGTGGCAGACGCCTCCCAGGCGAACCGGCCGCCCTCGGCGCCTGCGGGGAGGCCCGTCGAGGCGCCGCGGGCGCGCCGGCGCCGGGGCTGAGGCCTCCCGGGACCGCATCGCGGGCGCCCGGTCTACCGCTCCCCGGCGGCCAGGCCGAGGTCGCCGCCGGGCGGCCGGGCGAAGGAGCGGGCGACGTCCGCGTCCGTGACCGCGTCGAGGGCGGCGGGGTCCCAGTGCGGGTCGCGGTCCTTGTCGACGACCTGGGCGCGGATGCCCTCGACGAGGTCGTGGGTGGCCAGGGCGGCGCAGGAGGCGCGGTACTCCAGGTCCAGGACCTCTTCCAGGGTGGTGAGGGCGCGGGAGCGGCGGAGGACGGCCAGGGTCGTCACGAGGGCCGTCGGGGACTTCGTGAGGAGGGTGGCGGCCGCCTCCTTGGCGGCGGGCACGCCGGTGTCGAAGAGGCGCTCGACGATCTCCGCGACGGTCGGGGCGGCGTAGCAGGCGTCGATCCACTCCCGCTGCCCGGCCAGGACGCCGGGCGGGGGCGTGGCGGCGTGGCGGGCGAGGGCCTCGTCGGCGGGCAGGAGCGCCAGGTCCTCGGCCAGGGCGGGGAGTTCGGCGGCGGGGACGTACCGGTCGGCGAGGCCGGTGAGGATCGCGTCGGCGGCCCCGACGGGGCTCCCGGTGAGGGCGAGGTGGGTGCCGAGTTCACCGGGGGCGCGCCCGAGGAGGTGGGTGCCGCCGACGTCGGGGACGAAGCCGATGCCGGTCTCGGGCATGGCGACCCTGGAGCGTTCGGTGACGACGCGGTGGGAGCCGTGGGCGGAGACGCCGACGCCGCCGCCCATGACGATGCCGTCCATCAGGGCCGCGTACGGCTTGGGGTAGCGGGCGATCCGGGCGTTGAGCCGGTACTCGTCCCGCCAGAAGGCGGCGGACGCGGTGCCTCCGGCGCGGGCGTCGTCGTGGATGGCGCGGATGTCGCCGCCCGCGCACAGGCCGCGTTCGCCCGCCCCGTCGATCACGACCGTCCCGACGGCCGGGTCGTGCTCCCAGGCGGTGAGGGCCTCGTCGACGGCGAGGACCATCGCGTGGGTGAGCGCGTTGATGGCGCGGGGTCGGTTCAGGGTGACGAACCCGGCGCGGCCCTCCGTCCGGAGGAGTACGTCGGTGGTTCCGGTCGGCACGGTCACTCGGTCCCTTCGGGCGGTACGGCTCGCTGTCCCGGCCACCGTACCGGGCCCGCCGGAAGGGGCTCGGGGCGCGTGCGACCGCCGCCCCGGAGGGCCGGGGCGGCGGTCGCGGGCCTCAGGCCGGGAGCAGGTCCTGGGGGACCCGGACCTGGCGCGGGGCGGACATGCGGAGTTCGACGATGTCGCGGACGGCAGGCCATTCGTCGTCGAGGATCGAGTAGAAGGCCGTGTCGCGGACGGCCCCGTCGAGGCCGCGGGAGTGGGCGCGGCGGACGCCCTCGCAGGTCGCGCCGAGGCGTTCGATCGCGATCCTGGAGCGGGTGTTGCGGGCGTCGGCGCGCAGGGTGAGGCGCCGGACCCCCCAGACCTCGAAGGCGTGCCGGAACATGAGGTACTTGGCCTCGGTGTTGATGCCGGTGCCCCGGGCGGCGCCCGCGATCCAGGTGTTGCCGATCTCGGCGGCGTCCGGGACGGCGGTCAGGGGATCGCCGTGGGGCATGCCCGGGACGGGCGGCCAGACCAGCGGGCCCCGCCAGTAGTCGAGTTCGAGGAAGCGGGTCGAGCCGACGACCCGTTCGTCGGCGGTACTGACCACGGCGAAGGGCAGGCAACGGCCCGCCGCCTGGTCCGCGAGGGCGCGGGCGATGTAGTCGAGGGCCGATTCGAGGCCGTCGGGAACGGGGGTGAAGGCGTAGGCCGATCGGTCCGCCCCGCCGGCCCGGGCGAGGGCTTCGGCGTGCCGCATCGCCAGCGGCTCCAGGCGCACGGAGCGCCCGGTCAGGAGAACAGGTACTGGCACGGAACCTCGGGTCTTTCACGGGCAGGGGAGGCTCCCGTCACGGAGAGTCCGCGGCGGTAGCTGGAGGGAGGTTCTCGCCGGTGCCGACCATGTCGTGAGAACGACGAATGAGCAGGTGAGAGCGGTTCGTCACCGGTGCGAGGAGGACAGTATGCAGCCCCGGCAGCTCGGAGAACAGAACCCCGGACGAACCCGCGTACACGGGTGGGTGAAGCCTCTCGCGCGCCCCGGACGCGCCGGTCTCAAGCAACGGACGGGGCCGCCCGCCAGTCGGACGGCCCGGCCGTTCAGACGCAGGTGGGATGGCCCCAGCCGTCGGGGTTCTTGCTGATGGTCTCGCCCTTGTCGTAGGCCTTGCCGCAGCGGCAGCGGCCCGCGAATCTCGCCTTGAGCGTGCCGCCGGACGGGCGTGTCCGGCGGGTGGCGGTGGCGCTCGCGGACCCGGTCCGGGAGCCGGACGGCGCGGAGGAGCGCGAGCGGGGCGCGGAGGCCCTGGCGGGCGCCTCCGGCGGGGGCAGCGGGGCGCCGGCGGCGGAGCTCGCGGCCTCCTGGGTGCGGGCGCTGTGGCTGGCCGCGCGGTCGGCGGCGTCGTTGAGGGGGTCGCCGTCGACCTGGTGCGCGGGGGTGTAGACGAAGTCGACGTCGCGGCCGGTGAGGAGCGCGTCGATGCGGACCACCAGGTCCTTGTTGGCGACGGGACTGCCGGAGGCGGTCCTCCAGCCCTTGCGGCGCCAGCCGGGCAGCCAGGTCGTGACCGCCTTCATGGCGTACTGCGAGTCCATGCGCACCTCGACGGGCACGTCGGGGTCGAGGACCTCCAGGAGCCTTTCCAGGGCCGTGAGTTCGGCCACGTTGTTGGTCGCCCGGCCGAGCGGGCCCGCCTCCCAGCGGTCGACCGATCCGTCGGACCGGCCGATGACCCACGCCCAGGCCGCGGGGCCGGGGTTTCCCTTCGACGCGCCGTCGCACGCCGCGATGATCTTTTCCACCATCCCACGATCCTGGCACGGTGCCGGGGGCGGTCGGCGCCGCCCCCGGTCGGGCCGGGGGCGCACCGGTCAGAAGGCGCCGTAGTTGACCTGCCAGGTGGGGAGGCCCATGCGGCGCCAGAGGGCCACGACGCGGTCGCGGTCGTCGAGGGAGACGCGGACGGCGTAGCGGTGGCGCACGTGGGCGTCGAAGAGCTCCGCCTTGACGAGGTCGTCGCCCCGGCCGTCGCCGGAGGCCCGCATCCACAGCTCGTCGTAGGGCACCCCGTGGCGGGCGAGCCATTCCTCGGTGAGGGCCCGGTGGTCCTCGCTGCGTCCGGAGAGCAGGACGATCCGGTCGCGCTCGGCGTTCCGGAAGGCCCGCAGGGCGTCGCGGACGGAGATGTTGAGGGCGTCGCGGTCGCAGCGGGTGAAGTCGTACGGCCCCCGGTCGACGCGCAGGGCGAGGGTGCCGTCGATGTCGCACATGACGGCGGTGGGGAGCGCCGGGTCCGCGACGTACGGCTCGACGGCCGGGCGGTCGTTCAGCCAGTCGGCGGTCAGGCGCCAGCCGCCCCGGGTGGCCTTGGCGTGCTTGTCGGCGAGGATCCGGATGATCTCCTCGCCGACGGGCCGCTCGCGGGCGGCGTCGCGGCGGACGCACTCGTCGACGGGCACGCCGGTGAAGTCGTGGACGGCGAAGGTGACGTCCAGGCCCGCGACGGCGGCCTTGAGCCGCTTGGGGATGTGCGGGGTGAGGTGGGTGTTGTCGACGACGACGTCGAAGCCGTCGTCGACGGCCGCGCGGACGGCGGCGTCCTGGACTGCGAGGACGGTCTGCTCCCGGGTGTGCGAGCGGCCGCGCTCGGGGTCGGGCAGGTCGAGCATGGTGCGCAGGTCGTCGAGGTTGACGCGGCGCACGCGGCCCTCGGCGTCGGCCTGCAGGGCGCGGGCGGCCGTTGTCTTGCCCGAGGCGGGAAGGCCGGTCATGACGTGGACGACGGGCACGGTCAGTTCTCCTGGTCGTGTGCGAAGGGGTCGGTGGCCTCGGGGCGGACCTGCCGCCAGAGGAGGAGGTCGGTCGGGCGCCCGTCGAGGCGCAGGAAGAGGGCGGCGCGCAGGCCCTTGTCGGGCAGGCCGGCGGCGGCGCGGGCGAAGGCGGCCCGGTCGCCGGCGAGGTGGGCCAGGCGGGCGTACGCCTCGTCGACGGCCCGCCCGCGCTCGGCGGCGGTCTCCTCCAGGCGGGCGATCACCCCGCGCACCCACTGGTCGAACTCGTCGGGGACCTGTTCCAGGAGGGCGTCGAGGGGCTTGCCGCCGGAGGCCTCGACGTCGGCGACGGCGCAGCCGAGGCCCTTGGCGACCTGGCCGGCGGGCAGGCCGGCGAAGCGCTGGACGCCGTGGCCGCGCCAGATGTCCCGCTCGGTGACGCCGGTGAGCACCTTGTGGAGGCGGACGTACTCGCTCAGCTTGGCCTTGGCGCGCAGGCCGGAGGCGAAGCGCAGCACGAAGCCCTCGGCGTCGGTGCCGGTGGCCGGGTGCCCGCCCGGCAGGGTGTTGGACTCGGTGAGGGCGACGAGTTCGTCGAGGGTGGCGACGGACCAGGTGCGGACGACGCTGCCGAGGGGCGCCCAGGAGGCGGCGGCCTCGGCGAGGGGCACCTCGGTGCCGTCCGGGCCGAAGGCGGCGAGCAGGACGAGGTCGCGGCGCTCGCCGTAGTTCACGACGATGCGGTTGCCCGGGTAGAGCATCTCGGCGAGGTAGGTGGTGCCGGGCGTCAGGCCCGTGGTGTCGGCGGCGTCGAGGCGGCGCTGCGCCCAGACGGCCTGGGAGCTGGTGAAGGAGCCCTTGGAGGCGGCGTGCCAGCGGTCCGCGTAGTGGAAGACCACGGCGAGGCTGCCGTCGACCTTGTCGTACACCTCGAAGGGCTCGTCGGGCAGCGGGGGCGCGTAGGGGCTGCCGGTGGCGTGCTCGGCGAGGTTGAAGAACTTGGGGAGGGGCAGTCCGACGATCCGCCCGGTGGTGTCGTCGGCGACGAGGCCGCGGCAGCGGAGGGTGGCCCGGTTCCAGTGCTGGGCGTACTGGCACGCGCGCGTGTACGTGTAGATCGACAGCGGCAGCCCGGGGTGCGGTTTCCGCGTCACGTGCCCGTCGGCGAGGGCGGCGGCGAGCTCGTCGGGCGCCATCAGGTCGTGCAGAGTCAGGGTGTCCTGGCTCATGGGGTCCCCTCCCGTGGTGTTCGATGATCCATTCTCGGACGGAAGGGACGCGGAGAACAGTGATTATCGGACCGGGAGGCGTCCGTCGGGGTGACGGCCGGGCTCCCGGGCCCGGCCGTGTCGGTGGTGCCCCGTAGACTCGCCGTCGCCCTGTCGGTGACGCACGCCGGCGCAGACGAAGGAAGCGAGCCCCATGAACCACTCGGACGGCACGGCACCGATCTATGCCGAGCTCATACGGGAGCGGGGGGATGTTCCCGGTGACGTCCGCCAGACCGCGGAGGAGGTCCTGCGGGACCTGAGCCGGGTCATCCAGGTTCCGCCGCAGGGCGCTCCCGCCCCGCAGCAGGGCGGCGTCGCGCACGCGGGCGCGCCGCACGCCGGTGCCCCGACGGGCGCGGGCGGTCCGATGGGCCCGATGGGTGCCGGGGCTCCGATGGGTGCCGGCGCTCCGATGGGTCCGGGCGGCCCGATGGGCGTCACGGGTCCCATGGGCGTCGTGGGCCAGGCGGCGGGCGCCGTCGTCGCGCACCGGCCGCAGCGCTAGGGCCTGTCCGGCGGATCATGGCCGAGGCCGCGACCCTGATCCGCCGGACAGGCCCTAGCGGGCCCGGAGTCCCGGGCCCGGGGCGTTGTCAGTGCCGTGCGCCATGCTGCCTGCCGGGACGGTCCGTGCCGCAAGGGGGCGGGCCGCGCACGGCGACCAGGGGATGACGACATGGCCGAGGTTCTGCTCTTCCACCACGCGCTCGGGCTGACGGAGGGTGTCCGCGCCTTCGCGGACGGGCTGCGGCGCGCCGGGCACACGGTCCACCTGCCCGACCTGTACGAGGGACGCGTGTTCGAGGATCTGGAGGCCGGGGCCGGACACGCCCAGGAGATCGGTTTCGGCACGCTCGTGGAGCGCGGCGGGCGAGCGGCCGAGGGCCTGCCGGAGGGCCTCGTGTACGCCGGGTTCTCGCTCGGCGTGCTGCCCGCGCAGAAGCTGGCCCAGACCCGGCCCGGGGCGCGCGGCGCCCTGCTGTTCAGCGCCTGTGTGCCGGTGGACGCGTTCGGCACGGCCTGGCCGGAGGGCGTGCCCGTGCAGGTGCACGGGATGGACGCCGATCCCTACTTCGCCGGCGAGGGGGACCTGGCGGCGGCGCGCGAGCTGGTGGCGGGCGCGGCGGACCGCCGGCTCTTCCTGTACCCCGGGACCGCGCACCTGTTCGCGGAGTCCGGTACCCCGTCCCACGTCCCGGAGGCGGCGGCGCTGTGCGCCGAGCGGGCGCTGTGCCTCCTGGACGGCGTCAGGGCGTGAGCCCCTGCCGGAGGCTCCTCCTCACGTGGTGAAACGACGGACGTAGCGGCGCTGCCAGGGCGTCTCGACCGCGTGCCGGTCGTAGTGGCGGCGCACGTACGCGACCGCCTCCCCGGCCGGGACCCCGGCGAGGACGGCGAGGACGGCGAGGGCCGTGCCGGTGCGTCCCCGGCCGCCGCCGCAGGCGACCTCGACGCGCTCCCCGGCGGCGCGTTCCCAGAGCTCGGCGAGGACGGCACGGGCCGTGTCCCGGTCGGCGGGGAGCCGGAAGTCCGGCCAGCGCAGCCAGGTGGACTCCCAGGGCACCTCGGGAGGCGTCCGGCCGAGGAGGTGGACGGCGTACGTCGGGGCGGGGCCGTCGGGCAGCGGGTGGCGCAGTCCCCGGCCGCGGACCAGACGTCCGGAGGGCAGGCGCAGGACGCCCGGGGAGGACTCCTGCCAGAGCTCGGTCATCGCGCCACCGTAACCGCCGAAAGGCCCCCCGGGGCGGGGACGGGATCATCCGTTCGGCCGACCCCGGTGTCGTCCGTTCCGGCACCGGGGCCGGGACGCCCGGTGGACCGTGCGGGGGCGGGCACGGGCGGAGGATCGACGCAGGGCGCGGACCCTTCTCCCCCTCGGCCACGATCCGTCGGACGGGCCTCCGGGAGCCGTCCGCGCGGTCGCCGTACCGAGGAGTCCGTCATGGGGAAGTCCCGCCGTCCGTCCCGTGCCGCCCGGGTGCTCCTGCCCGGCGCGGTGGCCGCCGTCCTGCTCACGGGATGCGCCCAGGGCTCCGGGGGCGCGCCCCCGGCGGGCCCGGCGGCGTCCGGTGGCCCGTCCTCCCCCGCCGCCGGCTCCCCGGCCCCCGGTCCGGCGGCCACCGCGCCGCCCTCCCCCGGCACCCTGCTCGTCACCGACTTCGGCTCCGACACCGTCACCTTCGTCGACCCCGTACGGGGGGCCACCGGGTCCGTGGAGGTGGGGACCGCGCCGTACGGCGTGGCGCTCGGCGCCGACGGGCGCGCGTGGGTGGCGACCGCCGAGGGGGTGGCGGCCGTGGACACCGCGGCCCGGAAGCGGCTCGCCCTGATCCCGTACCGGACGGACACCGGGCCCGTGACCACGGGCGAGTACCGGGGCGGCGGCATGGGCGTCGCGCTCGCGCCGGACGGGCGCCGGGCGTACGTGGGGGTCAACGTGCCCGGCGGGAACGGCGCCCTGGAGGTGATCGACACGGCGGCGCTGCGGGTCACGGACGCGGTGCCGGTCGGTCGGCGCCCGTTCGACGTGGACGTGTCGCGGGACGGCGCCGAGGTGTACGCGACGAACCACGACTCCTTCGACGTCACGGTCGTCGCGGCGGGGACGCTGGAGCCCCGGCGGGTGGAGGTCGCCCCGTACGGCACGGAGGGCGGGCTCGGTTCCTGGCTCAAGCCGCACTACGCGGCGGTGCGGCCCTCGGACGGGAGGCTGCTCCTGCCGTTCGAGGGCGAGCGGCTCGCCGTGGTCGATCCCCGGACCGGCCGGACGGAGATCGAGCCGATGACCGCGAACACGCACCAGCACGGGGTCGCCGTGACGGCCGACGGGACGCTCCTCGCCGTGGGCACCGGGCCGATCGACCCGGATGCGGACCGGGGGCCGTCCCTGACGGTGCGCGCCCCGGACGGGAAGGAGCGGGTGTATCCGCTGGAGGGGGCGCACGAGAGCGTGGCCGTGTCCCGGGACGGGCGCACGGCCTACGTGTCCGGCGGGTTCACCCGGGACGGGTACTGGGACGGACTGACGGTCGTGGACCTCGCCTCGGGCGACACCCGCCGGCTGGCGGCGGGGTCGCGTCCGCTGGGGATCGCGGTCCTCTGAAGCGGCGGCGGTGCTGCGGCCTTTCGGGGTTCCGGACGTGCGACGGGGCGGTGGGAACGGCCGTGAGGGGGTAGCAGAGGGCGCAACCGGCGGTGCCGGGCCCCTCGGGACCGGGACGGACACCGCCGAAGAGCGATCCATCAGCAATGACGATAAAAAGGGTAAACAAGGGGTAGTCGGCAAAAAGTTGCCATGCGGCCGTACCCGGCCGCAGCCAATGGCTCCTTGCACGCTCATACGGAAGGGCGGACAGCGTGACGCGACCGAGGATTCTCGTGGTGGGCGCCGGCTTCGCCGGAGTGGCCTGCGTACGGAGGCTCGAACGGCGGCTGGCGGAGCGGGAGGCGGTCATCACGCTCCTTTCGCCGTTCTCGTACCAGCTCTATCTGCCACTGCTCCCCCAGGTGGCGGCGGGGGTGCTGACCCCGCAGTCGGTCGCCCTGTCGCTGCGGCGGAGCGAACGGCACCGGACCCGGATCGTCCCCGGCGGGGTGGTCGGCATCGACACGGCGGCGAAGGTCTGCGTGGTGCGGACGATCTCCGGGGAGTACGTGAACGAGCCGTACGACCATCTCGTGCTCGCGCCCGGCAGCGTGACCCGGACCTTCGACATCCCGGGGCTCACCGAGTACGCGCGCGGGATGAAGACGCTCGCGGAGGCGGTGTACGTCCGCGACCACGTCATCGCCCAGCTCGACCTGGCGGACGCGAGCAACGACGAGGCGGAGCGGGCGGCCCGGCTGCAGTTCGTGGTCGTCGGCGGCGGTTACGCCGGGACGGAGACGGCGGCCTGCCTCCAACTGCTCACCCACAACGCGGTCAAGCGCTATCCGCGGCTCGACCCGGACCTCATCAAGTGGCACCTGGTGGACATCGCGCCGAGGCTCATGCCCGAGCTGGGCGAGAAGCTGGGGAAGGCCGCGACGGACATCCTGACCCGGCGCGGCATCGAGGTGTCGCTCGGCGTCTCGGTGGCCTCGGTGGACGAGAAGACGGTGACGCTCACCGACGGGCGCGTGCTGCCGAGCCGGACCCTCATCTGGACGGCCGGCGTGGTCGCGAGCCCCCTGATCGGCACGCTCGGCACGGAGACCCTCAAGGGCCGCGCCGTCGTCACGCCCGAGATGGCGGTACCGGGGCTCGACGGGGTGTGGGCGCTCGGGGACGCGGCGGCGGTGCCCGACCTCGCCAAGGGCGAGGAGGGGGCGGTCTGCCCGCCGACGGCCCAGCACGCGATGCGGCAGGGCAAGGCGGTCGCCGACAACCTGGTCTCGACCCTGCGCGGCGAGCCGCTCCACCCGTACCGGCACAAGGACCTGGGGCTCGTGGTGGACCTCGGCGGGATGGACGGGGTCTCCCGGCCGCTCGGCGTGGAGCTGCACGGGATGCCGGCGCAGGCCGTGGCCCGCGCCTACCACTGGGGCGCGCTGCGGACCAACGTGGCGAAGACCCGGGTGATGACGAACTGGGTGCTCAACGCCCTGGCCGGGGACGACTACGTGCGGACCGGGTTCCTGGCCTCGAAGGCGGGGACGCTGAAGGACTTCGAGTACACCGACGCGTACCTGTCGCCGGACCAGGTCCGCAGCCACACGGCGTCGTTCCGCGGGGCGGTCGCGTCCGGCGGGAGCTGAGCAACCGAAGAACACGCCACGGGGCGCCCGGCGGAGAGCCGGGCGCCCCGTGGCGTGTGCGCGTGGACGGGCTTCGTCAGCGGGCCAGTTCGGCGGCCGGGCCCATGACGACGACCGGTTCCCGGGCCGGGTCGAGGGCGCGGAGCAGCTCGCGCAGCTCCTCGCGCTCCAGGGTGACGCAGGCCTGGGTGGGGCCGGCGTGGTCGACGTGGATCCAGACGCCGCCGCCCTTCTCGGCGCCGAGGGGGCGCTCCTTGTCGAGCGGGCTGCGGCCGGGGACCCGGTTGTAGTCGATGGCGATGACGTGGTCGAAGGAGCCTTCGAGGGGTTCGCCGACGAAGCCGGTGCCGCTGATCGCGAACTGCTCGTCCTGGTCGTACGGCAGGAGGGTGCCGGGGTCGGGCAGCCGTCCGCCCGCGTCGCCGAGCCGGAAGACCCCGATGGGGGTGCGCAGGTCGCCCGCGGTGTGGTCGGCGGTCCAGCCCCGGAACGCGTTGTGGGTGGGCCAGGGTCCGGCCTGGGGCTTCCAGCCGCCGACCGGGTCGCGGGAGTAGAGCGTCGCGGTGGACCTGGTGGAGTCGGCGGAGGCGCCGGTGACCACGAGGGCCTGGGAGGTGGCGTCGGGGACGGAGGCGTGGGTGACGGGGCCGACGCCGGGGAGCCGGGTCTCGGGGACCGGGGCGGAGGCGGTGGCCTTGCCGGGTGAGCCCGGGCGCGGGCGGGTCTCGTCGGCCGGCGCGGTCGTGGGAGTGGGGGCGGGGGCGGGCGGGGCGGCGGGGCTGCCGCAGCCGGTGAGCAGCAGGGCGGCACACAGCGTGCCGGCGCTCAGCAGCGCGGGGGTGCCCTTGCGGACGGGCATGGGACGGCGTTCCTCCTGAGCGGGGCGGTGCGGGGATCCGACCGTGGGGGGACAGTGCAGCGATCCGTACCCGTTCGGCGGGCGGTGCTGCCGCGGTCCCCTCGCCCTCACCCGTACGGACGCGCCCTCCCGGACGCCTCCGGGCGGGCCCGGAAAGCGGTTGACCGGCCGGGCGGGAGGCGGTTGGCTGCCCGGATGAACGATCTCCACGTCGAACGAGCGCTGAGCGGGGCGCGGCTCGCGGACTGGCGCGCCGTCCACAACACGATCACCCCCACGGCCGTCCTCTCGCTCGACGAGGTGCGGGAGCGCGCGGGCCGGAACCGGCTGGACGTGGCCTACCTCGGGGACGCGGCGGTGGGCTGCTCGACGGTGCGCCCGCCGGACGGGGAGACGGCGGCGGCGACCGTCATCGCCCGGACGCTGCCCGGCTTCCGGGGGCGGGGCTTCGGGACCGCGCTGTACGAGCGGGGGCTCGCGCACGCGCGGACGCTGGGCGGCGAGGGCGTGGAGACGGTGGTCCTGGCCTCCAACGAGGAGGGGCTGCGGTTCGCCCTGGCGCGGGGCTTCGTGGAGGTGGAGCGGTACGTCCTGCCCGGGGACACCGTTCCGTTCGTGACCCTGCGGCTGGGCTGACGGACGCGGCGGGTCGATTCCGGCTCGCGGACGGGCTGGGGGGTCCGTCCGCGAGCCGGGGTCCTCGGGGGGCGCCGGTCAGGCGCGGGTGGCGAGGGCCGGTTCGGCGCGGACCGGGCCGTCGAGGAGGCGGCGCAGGAGCGCGGTGGCGCGGGCCGGGTCGCTCGCGCCGCCCTCCTCGGCGAGGAGCGCGGCGAGGACGGCGATCCTGGCCTGGCCGGCCCGGAGGGTGCCGGTGAGGAGGGCTCCCGCGGCGACGAGGTCGACGGCGCCGCCGCCGGTGTAGATCTCGGCGAGCGGTCCGGCCGGGACGCGGGTGGTGACGGCGACGAGGACTCCTCGGGCGACCGCTTCCGCGACGGCGGCGGCGATCTCCGGGGTGGCGTTGCCCGCGCCGGTGGCGACGAGGACGATGCCCCGGGCGCCGGCGGCGACGGCCGCGTTCAGGAGGAGCGGGTCGCCGTCGGAGTGGTGCGTCACGATGTCGACGCGGGGCAGCGGGGCGGTGGCGCCGGGCGCGGCCGTGTGCGCGGCGGCGGGGAGGGGCAGCGGGGCCGGGCGCTCGGGCTGCCGTTCGATGTCGACGCGGGAGAACCCGACTCGGCCGAGGCGCTCGGCCGACGGGTCGGAGAAGGCGTCGGCGTCCAGGGTCCGGTACTTGACGGTGCCGCGCGCCGCGTGGACGCGCCCGTCGAAGACGACGAGGACGCCGAGGTCGCGGACGGTGGACGCGACCTGGAGCGCGTCGTAGAGGTTGCCGGGGCCGTCGCCGTCGCCGGTGCCGAAGGGGCGCTGGGCGCCGGTGAGGACGACCGGGCGGGCGTCGGTGTGGTGCAGGTCCAGGAGGAAGGCCGTCTCCTCCAGGGTGTCGGTGCCGTGGGTGATCACGATGCCGTCGACGCCGGGGTCGGCGAACGTCTCGTGGACGGTGCGCAGGAGGGCGAGCTGGTGGGCCGCGGTCATGCGGGAGCTGTTGACGTTGAAGAGGTCGACGACCTCGACGGTGACGTCCTCGGGGAGGGGGGCGGTGGCCAGGACGTCGCTGCCCGAGGCGTCGGCCGCGTAGCCGGTGCCCTGCCAGCGGCTGGCGATCGTTCCGCCGGTGCTGATGACGACGATCCGGCGCGCTTCCCCGTCGTGCGTCCGCTTCATGGCTGCTGTCCTCGACTCCGTACCGACGAAAGGGGGCTCCGCACCGTGGCGGGGACCCCAGGGAAGGGCCCGTGCTGGAAGGGCCCGCAGAAGGCCTCTCCCGAGGCCCCTGAGCCCGCAAGGATAGGACAAACGGCGCGCAAGGCGATTGCCGAATAAGCCGCCGAAATGTTTCTTCGTGGGAGAAGATTGCGCCATGGACCGAATCGATCTCCATATCTTGCGCGAGCTCCAGAACGACGGCCGGCTGAGCAACCAGGAGCTGGCCCAGCGGGTGGGGCTCAGCCCCTCCCCCTGTCTGCGGCGGGTGCGCCAGCTGGAGCAGGACGGGGTGATCCGGGGCTACCGGGCGATCATCGACCCGGAGGCGGTGGGGCGGGGCTTCGAGGTGCTCGTCTCGGTGGAGGTGCGGCGGGACCGGGAGACGGTGGAGGCCTTCGAGGAGGCGCTGCGGGACGTGCCGGACGTGATCGAGGCGTACCGGCTCTTCGGGAGTCCCGGCTGCCTGCTGCGGATCGCGGTGGCGGACCTGGCGGCGTACGAGCGGCTGTGGATCGAGCGGCTGACGACGCTGGCCGGGGTCACCGAGGTCAACTCCCAGATCATCATGAAGCGGATCAAGGAGCCGAAGGGGTTGCCGGTGGACGTCCGGGGCGTCTGAGGAGGTCCCGGACGGGCGCGCGGACCCCTGGTGCCCGTGTATGCGAGAACGTCACGGAAACGCCTCCTCCCGGTTACACGGCGGGCCGCTCCCCCGTGCCACGCTCCCGGCTGACAAGAAGTCAACACGCGTAGAGCGCGGTGCCCTTGAGCCGGTGCCGTGCTCCGGCGCGTACCCCCACCGGGAAAGGGCACCCCCCATGTCCGTCGCACAGCCCCGCCGTCGGAAGGCCTGGGCGGCTTCCATAGCCGCCGTCCTCGTCACCCTCACCCTCCCCGCGGTCACCGCGGCTCCCGCGAACGCCACGACCTCCCCGTACGACAGCACGTACTACAAGGACGCGGTCGGCAAGACCGGTCCGGCCCTCAAGTCCTCGCTGCACACCATCATCAGCAGCCAGAGCAAGATCTCGTACGACGCGGTCTGGAACGCGCTGAAGACCGTCGACCAGGACCCGAACAACTCCAACAACGTGGTCCTGCTCTACAGCGGGATCTCGCGCAGCAAGTCCCTCAACGGCGGCGCGGTGGGCAACTGGAACCGCGAGCACACCTGGGCCCAGTCCCACGGCAACTTCGGCACCTCGGCCGGCCCCGGCACCGACCTGCACCACCTGCGCGCGGCGGACGTCCAGGTCAACAGCACCCGCGGCAACAAGGACTTCGACAACGGCGGCAGCCCGGTCGGCGGCGCGCCCGGCAGCTACACGGACAGCAACTCCTTCGAGCCGCGCGACGCGGACAAGGGCGACGTGGCGCGGATGCTCCTCTACATGGCCGTCCGCTACGAGGGCGGCGACTCCTGGGCGGACCTGGAGCCCAACGAGTCGACCTCCAACGGCAGCGTCCCGTACCACGGCCGCCTCTCGGTCCTGAAGCAGTGGAACGAGCTGGACCCGCCGAGCGCCTTCGAGAAGCGCCGCAACGACATCATCTTCGGCACCTACCAGGGCAACCGGAACCCGTTCGTCGACCACCCGGAGTGGGTCGAGGCGATCTGGTAGTCCGACCGGGTCACCCCGTGCCGCGGGCCGACGAAGGCGCGGCACGGGGTGACCCATACACATGACCGCTCCCGGCGGCCCCAAACGCGAAACTCGGAATGTTCTCACGCTTTTTGAAGGAGCGAATCCCTCACTCCGAAGCCGTTACCGATCCGTTATAAACGGGCATTTTGTCCGCTTCTGAGGCGATTCGCCGTAGCGGGAAAGAGGGATTCCCCTCATCAAGGTGCCGACTGCACCTATCATGTTCCACCAGCCTGAACAACCCCTCAGGCCCAGGAAGTTCCGAGATCCTCTGGGTACCTTCGGCGCCCATGACCACTGCTCAGACCACTGCCCCCGCGACAGCCCGGACCGGCGTCTCCGTCGGCCCGGCCGAGATCGAGGACGGCGCCCACCTCTGGCGGATCGCCCGCGGCTCGGGAGAGCTGGACCTCAACTCGCCGTACAGCTACCTGCTGTGGTGCCGCGACTTCGCCGACACGACCGCCGTCGCCCGTGACGCCTCCGGACGCCCGGTGGGCTTCGTCACCGGATACCTGCGGCCCGAAGCGCCGGGCACGCTCTTCGTCTGGCAGGTCGCCGTGGAGGATTCGCACCGCGGAAGCGGGGTAGCCGGGACCCTGCTCGACGCTCTGTCCGCCCGAGTGGCGGCCGAGCGGGGACTCGACCGCGTGGAGGCGACCGTCACGCCGGGAAACCTGGCGTCCGACCGGATGTTCCGGTCCTACGCGCGCCGTCACGGCGCGGAGCTGACGCGAGAGGTCCTCTTCCCGGCCGCCTCGTTCCCCACCTCGGGGCACGAGGCCGAAGTGCTGTACCGCATCGGCCCCCTGGACCTCCCGGCCTCCTGAGCCGTCCGCCGGCCGTTCCCGCACGCATCCACCCGCACCCCGAACCACACCTGGGAGAAGAGACTCCGTGACCCTGACCGACCTCGCCCCTTCCTCCGTCTTCGAGACCGTCGAATCGGAGGTCCGCAGCTACTGCCGCGCCTGGCCCGTCGTCTTCGAGCGCGCCTCCGGCAGCAGGCTGTACGACGAGCAGGGGCGGCCGTACCTCGACTTCTTCGCCGGAGCCGGCTCGCTGAACTACGGGCACAACAACCCCGTCCTCAAGCGCGCCCTCCTCGACTACCTCGCCGACGACGGCATCACCCACGGCCTCGACATGTCGACGACCGCCAAACGCGACTTCCTGGAGACCTTCCGCTCGACGGTCCTGGAGCCCCGCGCCCTGCCCTACAAGGTGATGTTCCCCGGCCCCACCGGCACCAACGCGGTGGAGGCGGCCCTGAAGCTCGCCCGCAAGGTCACCGGGCGGGAGACCGTCGTCTCCTTCACCAACGCCTTCCACGGGATGTCGCTCGGCTCGCTCGCCGTCACCGGCAACTCCGCCAAGCGCGCCGGGGCGGGCGTGACGCTGCCCAACGCCACCCGGATGCCCTTCGACCACTACTTCGACGGACAGGTCCCCGACTTCCTCTGGTTCGAGCGGCTCCTGGAGGACCCGGGCTCCGGCCTCGACCACCCGGCGGCCGTCATCGTCGAGACCGTCCAGGGCGAGGGCGGGATCAACGTCGCCCGCGCCGAGTGGCTGCGCGCCCTCGCGGACCTCTGCCGCCGGCACGACATGCTCCTGATCGTGGACGACGTCCAGATGGGCTGCGGGCGCACCGGTGACTTCTTCTCCTTCGAAGAGGCGGGCATCACGCCCGACATCGTCACCCTGTCCAAGTCCATCAGCGGCTACGGCCTGCCCATGGCCCTCTGCCTGTTCCGCCCGGAGCTCGACGTGTGGGAGCCCGGCGAGCACAACGGCACCTTCCGCGGCAACAACCCCGCCTTCGTCACCGCCACCGCCGCCCTCGACGCGTACTGGCGCGACGGCGCCCTGCGCGAGCGCACCCTGGGCCGGGCCGACCGGGTGGAGCGCGCCCTGCTCGACCTGTGCGGGGACGACGAGCGGTCGGGCATCGCGGTGCGCGGACGCGGCCTCGTGTGGGGCCTGGAGTTCGCCGACGGGGAGCGCGCCGACGCCGTGTGCCGGCGGGCCTTCGAGATCGGCCTGCTCCTGGAGACCTCCGGACCGCACGGCGAGGTGGTCAAGCTGCTCCCGCCGCTGACCGCGACGGACGACGAGCTCGACGAGGGCCTCGGCATCCTGGCCCGTTCCGTCCGCCACGCCGCCTGACCCGTCCGACAGCGACCGACCCCGTCCGCGACACCGCGACACCGCGAGAGGAAAACATGATCGTCCGTTCCTTCGACGAGCTGGAGAACACCGAGCGGCACGTGAGGGCCGCCTCGGGCACCTGGGAGAGCAAGCGCATCGTCCTGGCCCGCGAGCGGGTCGGCTTCTCCCTCCACGAGACGGTGCTGTACGCCGGGACCGAGACCTCCATGTGGTACGCGCACCACGTCGAGGCCGTCGTCTGCACGGCCGGCGAGGCCGAACTCACCGACCACGAGACGGGCCTCACCCACACCATCGTGCCCGGGACGATGTACCTGCTCGACGGGCACGAGCGCCACACCCTCAAGGTCAAGCGGGACTTCCGCTGCCTGTGCGTCTTCAACCCGCCCGTCACCGGGCGCGAGGACCACGACGAGAACGGTGTCTACCCCCTGCTCACCGAGCCCGGGCCGACCGACGCCGGCGCCGCGGACGACGCCGCCTGACGCGGCGGGCCCCGCACCGCCGGAGACACCCCGCACGCACCCGTACGAGACGCACGAAAGGAAGGCACACCGCCTCATGGCCTCCGCACCCACCCGCCCCGTCGACCTCTACCCCACCCGCGGCCCCGAGGAGGAGCTGATCGGCCGCAAGGACCCCGTCGTGTGGTCCGAGCCCGGTACGCCCGGCCCCTTCTGGGCGCGCGAACTGGAGGACTACGACCGCGACGGGTTCGTCACGGTGGACGAACTCGTCACCCCGGACGAGGTCGACGCGCTCCGGGCGGAGCTGGATCGGCTCGTCGCCGACCCCGCCGTCCGGGCGGACGAGCGGGCGATCGTCGAGCCCGGCTCCCAGGAGATCCGCTCCGTCTTCGAGGTGCACCGGATCAGCGAGGTCTTCGGCCGGCTCGCCGAGGACCCGCGGGTCGTCGGCCGCGCCCGCCAGATCCTCGGCTCCGACGTGTACGTGCACCAGTCGCGGGTCAACGTGAAGCCGGGCTTCGGCGCCAGCGGCTTCTACTGGCACTCCGACTTCGAGACCTGGCACGCGGAGGACGGCCTGCCGCAGATGCGGACGGTCTCGGTGTCGATCGCGCTCACGCCGAACCACACCACCAACGGCAGTCTGATGATCATGCCGGGTTCGCACCGCACCTTCCTGGGCTGTGCCGGGGAGACCCCCCGGGACAACTACAAGAAGTCGCTCCGGATGCAGGACGCGGGGACGCCCTCGGACGAGGCGCTCACCACCTTCGCCGAGGCCTGCGGCATCCGGCACTTCACGGGGCCCGCCGGCTCGGCCACCTGGTTCGACTGCAACGCGCTGCACGGGTCGGGCGACAACATCACCCCGTACCCCCGCAGCAACGTGTTCCTGGTCTTCAACAGCGTGGAGAACCTGCCGGAGGCGCCCTTCGCCGCCCCGGTCCGGCGCCCCTCCTTCATCGCCGCGCGTCCCTAGTTCCCGGGCGAACGGACACGGACGGGCCCGCACTCCGGGGGAATCGGAGTGCGGGCCCGTCCGTCGACGTGCGCCGGACGCTCACCCGGCGCTCGGCCGCCCGAACATGCCCTCGCGCAGCCGGTTGAGGCTGCGGGCCAGGAGCCGCGAGACGTGCATCTGGGAGACGCCGAGCCGCTCGCCGATCTGCGCCTGCGTCAGCTCCTCCACGAAGCGGAGGTGGAGCAGCAGCCGGTCGCGCTCGTCGAGGGCCACCACGAGCGGGGCGAGGGTGTGGAAGTCCTCGAAGAGTTCGAGCGCCGGGTCCTCCCCGCCGATGAAGTCGGCCAGGGCCGCCTCGTCCTCCTCGTCGCCGCCGTTGATCGCGGCGTCCAGCGAGGTCGAGTTGTAGCCGTTCGAGGCGATCTGGGCCTCGACCACCTCCTCCTCGGGAAGTCCCATCAGCATCGCCAGCTCCGCGACCCGGGGGGCCCGGCCGAGCCGCGAACTCAGCTCGTCGGTCGCCTTCGCCAGCTCCACCCGCGCCTCCTGGAGCCGGCGGGGGACGTGCACCGCCCAGGTGGTGTCGCGGAAGAAGCGCTTGATCTCGCCCACGATGTACGGCACCGCGAAGGTGGCGAACTCCACCTCGCGCGAGAGGTCGAAGCGGTCGATCGCCTTGATCAGGCCGATCATGCCGACCTGGACGATGTCCTCCATCTCGTCGGCCCGCGCGCGGAACCGCCCCGCCGCGTACCGCACGAGCGACATGTTGATCTCGATCAGGGTGTTCCGGACGTACTGGTACGCCTCGGTGCCCTCCTCCCGCTCCGCCAGCTCGCGGAGGAACACCTTCGTCAGGTTGCGGGCGTCCTGTGGCGCGACCTCGTGGGGAGCCTCCAGGACGGGCAGGTCCTCACATGTACCGCTGGTCACGTACGTCGCCATCGCCTCGGCCGTCTCGGTCCGCACGCGACAACCTCCTCTTTCTCACGGTCCGTTCAGCAGTTCCGGTTCTCGTACCCCCGCTTTCCGAACGCACTCCCCGAAAAGGGCCGTCGGCTCCGCCCGGAGTGGCGGGCATCACTTCTGTGCGAACGGGCAGGCGAATTACATCACGTGTTGATGAACCAGGAAGAAAGGGACCTGCGATGAACACCCGGAGCGACACCCGGTCCCGTACGCCGGCGGCCCCGACGGCCCGCCCCGGCGCCGGAGCGTACGGGCCGTCGCCGATCGGTACGCCCGCGCAGGCGCGGCAGCTGGTCTGCCACACGCTCGCGGCCCTCGGCCCCCTGCCGCCGGACCAGATCGACGACCTGCTGCTCGTCACGTCGGAGCTGGTCACGAACGCGCACCGGCACGGGGGCGGGGTCACCGACTTCGGCATAGCCGTCGGCCCCGACCGCGTGACCGTGTCCGTGGCGGACGCCAGCGGGGAGGCACCGCGCCACGACCTCCACGACGAGCTGCGCCCCGGCGGCTTCGGCTGGCCGATCGTGCTGCGCCTGTGCCGGGAGGTCACCGTGGACGCCCGGCCGGACGGCAAGACCATCCACGCGGCGGTGACGGTGGACAGGTGAGCGGCGGACCCGCCCGGACGCGCGGGACGGCGGACGGAAGGACGAGAGGGGTGACCACGCCCGAAGCGTGGTCACCCCTCTCGCACACCCCTCGCGGGGATGATGACGGAACGTTTGTTCAGAGGAGGTCCCGACGGTCGTCCTCGGTGACCGTGGGGGCGACCGGAGGGACGATCATCCGGCGGCGGCGCAGCACGCTGACGTAGGCCGCCGTTCCGATGATGCCGACGGCCATGAGGATCAGGCCGACCAGGTCGAGATTGACCCCCTCCATCTGCCAGTCCGACGCGAACGTGAGAATGGCCCCCACCGCGATCAGAATGATGAAAGCTCCCAGACCCATGATTCCTCCCTTAGTGGGTTGGACGCTCATCGGGTACCCCGGACCGGCGTCCTCATCCCCGACGTCCTTTCACGGGCCGTCCGGTGACCGTGGGTCAGGAACCCGTCCGCGCGGGTTCGTCCTCCTTCGACGGTCCGGGCACGTGTTCCGGCGGACCGTGCAGCCGTACGGAGTCGGGGCCGGCGGCGGAGTGGCGTTCGGCCCAGGTCTCCAGGGCGGCGCGGCAGGCGTGGTCGAGGTGCTGGAGCCCGGAGAGGTCGAGTTCGACCGGGCGGTCCCTCGGCAGGTCCTCCAGCGTGTCGAGTATCTTCGGCAGCCGCAGGAAGGTGACGTTCCCCGACAGGCTGACGCGCACCGGCCCGTGGCCGTCGTCGGTCCGCTCGACCCGGAGGTGGGAGGCGTCCCAGGCCGCCTTGGCGACGGAGAGGACGAGTCCGATCAGGACCCCCTCGAACATGTTGACCGTGACGATCGCCAGGGCCGTCACGACGAGGACGAGCGCCTCGCCCCGATGGCCGCGCCACAGCGCGGCCAGTCCCTTGAAGGGGATCAGCTTCCAGCCGGCGTGGACGAGGATCCCGGCGAGCGCGGCGAGCGGCACGTACTCCAGGGTGGCGGGCAGCAGGGCCGCGAAGAGCAGCAGCCACACGCCGTGGAGCACCCGGGAGGCCTTGGTCCTGGCCCCCGCCTGGACGTTGGCCGAGCTGCGCACGATCACCGCGGTCATGGGCAGGGCGCCGAGCGCGCCGCAGACCGTGTTGCCGACCCCCTGGGCGAGCAGTTCCCGGTCGTAGTCGGTGCGGGGGCCGTCGTGCAGCCGGTCCACGGCCGCCGCGCTGAACAGCGACTCGGCGGAGGCGATCAGCGCGAAGGCGAGGACGGTGCCGAGCAGGGCGACGTCGGCCAGGCCGGCGAAGGCGTCCGCGCCGGGCACGCGCACCGCGTCCAGGACGCCGCCCACCTTCACGGTGGCGACCGGCAGGTCGAGGAGGGCGGTGGCGAGGCCCGCGAGGAGGACCGCGACGAGCGCGCCGGGCACGGCCCGCGCCCTCGGGGGCAGGTGTCGCCAGCCCACGATCACGAGGACCGTGCCGGCGGCGACGGCGAGCGGGATCAGGTTGGCGGTGGCGGTCAGCGCGCCCACCAGGGCGGCCGGCAGTCCGGCGAGCCGGGCGAGACCGGAGTCGGGGGCGTCGAGCCCGGCCGCGGCGTAGAGCTGGCCGGCCACGATGACGAGGCCGATGCCGGCGAGCATGCCCTCGACGACCGAGAGGGAGATGGCCCGGAACCAGCGGCCCCATCTCAGCAGGCCCATGAGGATCTGGAGCAGTCCGGCGAGGAGCACGATGACGCCGAGCGCGGCGAGGCCGAAGGTGCGGACCGCCTCGAACACGAGGACGGTGAGGCCGGCGGCGGGCCCGGAGACCTGGAGGCTGCTGCCTCTCATGAGGCCGGTGACGATTCCGCCGACGATGCCGGTGATCAGGCCGAGTTCGGCGGGCACGCCGGAGGCGACGGCCACGCCGATGCAGAGCGGCAGTGCGACGAGGAAGACGACGAGGGAGGCTGCGAAGTCCTGCCGTAGACGGGGAAGTTCCCGGAGGCGGGGCAAGGAGGGCGGCATGCGGATCTCCCCTCATGGGATCCGAGGTGCGGGGGGCGGGCCGGTGGTCGCGCGGACGAACGGGACGGGCCGGGACGGCCCGTGGCCGGGCATGGCACATCCCTCCCCGGAGTCCCACCGGCATCACGCTTCACCAAGACAAGGTCAAGCGAAGACCAACGAAGGGTAATACGCACTGGTGGGCCCGACCGTGAACAACCCGGCCCCCGGTGGGGTTTTCCGACTGGAACCGGACGGAAGTTGACGCGATCACCCCTGCGGAGGGCGCGCGGGGGCGCGGAGTGCCGGGGCGCATCGGGTCACAGGCGCCCGCACACGCGCACGGCGGGAGGGCGTACGGTCGCCCGGCCGGGGCTCACACGGGCGCCGGGCCCGGCTTCACCACCAGTAGGCGGGGTACTTCGGTGCTGCGCGGCGGACGCGGGAGGCCGCGAACGCGGTCAGGACGAGCAGGACCGTGGAGCCGAGGAGGAGCGGGACGAACCGGCCGGGCGCGGGCGCCTGGAGCACGACGACGACGGCGGTCGCGCAGGCCGGCGAGTGCGGGGTGCGGGCCAGGGTGGTGAGCGCGAGGGCGACGCCGGCGGCGACCGCGGCGGCCCAGGCGCTGCCGCTCGCGGCCGCGGCCACCGCGTATCCGGCGGCGGCCCCGAGCAGATGGCCGACGACCACGCTCCGGGGCTGGGCGAGGGGCAGGGCGGGGGCGCAGTGCACCAGGGCGGCGCTGGCGGCCAGCGGGGGTATCAGGACGGGTTCGTGGAGGAGGGCCCCGAGGCCGACGAGCCCGAGGAGGGCGGCCGTGGCGGCGCTGACGCTGTGGACGGCGGCCACGGGCGCGGGGCGGGCGGGGGCCCGCCCGGCCAGCCTCGGCCGCCGGGGACCTTCCGGACCGGGGGCGGCGGAACCGGGAGCGGCGGGGGCGGTGTCGGTACTCATGCGGTGCGGCGTTTCCGGGGCGGGCGGCCGTGGGCCGGGCGAAGCGGGGACGGGTGGTCGTACGGGTCCCTGTGGTCGACAGTCGGCCCGGTCTCGCGCCCGGTCCTGGTGCGGCGGCGCGACCTCCCCCACTCTAACCAGCGGTTTCGTGGCGTCGCGGGCGGGGTCGGGGGAGGATCCCGGCATGAACGAGAATCCATCCGCCGACACGACCGGCGCACACGGCCCGTACGACACGCCCGACCCGTACGACGCGGCCTCCTCCTTCCACCTCCTCCCCGGCGCCCCGGACTCCCCCGTCCTCCTCCACGTGCCGCACTCCTCCCGCGCGGTGCCCGCGGACGTGCGGGCCGGGATCCTGCTCGGGGACGACGAACTGGCACGGGAACTGGACCACATCACCGACGCCCACACGGCCGGGATCGCCGCCTCGGCCGCCTCGGCGGCCGGCACGGCCCCCTGGCGGTTCGTCAACCGGCTCTCCCGCCTCGTCGTCGACCCCGAGCGCTTCCCGGACGAGCGGGAGGAGATGGCGGCCGTCGGGATGGGCGCGGTGTACACCCGCACCACGCACCGGGCCGAGCTGCGGCCGGCCGGGTTCGACCCGGAGCCGCTGCTCGACCGCTACTTCACGCCGTACGCGCGGGGCATGGCCGAGGCCGTGGCCGACCGGCTGGCGGCGACGGGCCGTGCGGTGGTGATCGACGTCCACTCGTACCCGAGCGAACCGCTGCCGTACGAGCTGCACGGCGACGGCCCCCGGCCGCCGGTCTGCCTCGGCACGGACGCCTTCCACACGCCTCCCGCGCTGCTCGACGCGGCGCGGGAGGCGTTCGGCGGGTTCGGCGGGGTGGGGACGGACAGCCCCTTCGCCGGGACCTACGTGCCGCTGCCGTACTACGGCCGGGACCCGCGGGTCGGGGCGCTGATGATCGAGATACGCCGGGACCTCTACATGCGCGAGCCGGGCGGCGCGGCGGGCCCGGGGGCGGCGGCCCTGGGGGCGGCACTGGCGCACCTGGTGGACGCCGTGTCCCGTACGGCCTGAGCGGTGTCCCCGCCGGCTCGGACAGGGCCGTGTCCCCACTGGCGTAAAATAGGGCAAATGAGCATATCCAGGTACGAGCTGGTGTTCACCGACGTCACGGGCGCCACCCAGGACGTCGTGGTCGTGGAGCGCACCCTCTACAAGGGTTCCGGGGGGCATCCGATCTACACCGACCCGACCGGCATCATCCGCGCCGAGATCAGCGACCGGGGCGAGGTCCGCGTCATGCCTTCGGGAGGGCACCAGGACCCCGCCCACGCCGTACGGGCCCGCGCCCTCCCCGAGGGCGACGCGGAGGATCCGGCCGGTACCGATCCCTCCGCGTCCTCCGCCTGACACCGCGCGTTTCCCGCCCCGGGCCCCGGTCACCACCCCCGTTTTGGTTTGTCGGACGATCGTCAATACGATCCGGCGATGATCACGAGAAAACGGCTGGCGACCGGGGCCTGCGCGCTGCTCGCCGCTCTGGGCGCCGCGCTCCTGCCGACGCACGCGGCCGCCGACACACCGGTGGCGAAGGAATCCCCCAAGGTCGAGCTGGTGCTCGACGTCAGCGGCTCCATGCGCGCCCAGGACATCGACGGCAAGTCCCGCATGGCCGCGGCGAAGCAGGCCTTCAACGAGGTCCTCGACGCGGTGCCCGAAGAGGTGCGGCTGGGCATCCGCACCCTGGGCGCCGACTATCCCGGACAGGACCGCAAGCAGGGCTGCAAGGACACCCGCCAGCTCTATCCGGTGGGGCCGCTCGACCGGACCGAGGCCAAGACCGCGGTGGCCACCCTGGCCCCCACGGGCTGGACCCCGATCGGTCCGGCGCTGCTCGGCGCGGCGAAGGACCTGGAGGGCGGTGACGCCACCCGCCGGATCGTGCTCATCACGGACGGCGAGGACACCTGCGCCCCGCTCGACCCCTGCCAGGTGGCGCGGGAGATCGCGGCGAAGGGCATCCACCTCGTCATCGACACCCTGGGCCTGGTGCCGGACGCCAAGACCCGGCAGCAGCTCACCTGCATCGCGGAGGCCACCGGAGGGACGTACACCTCGGTCCACCGCACCGAGGAACTCTCACGTCGCGTACGGCAGTTGGTCGACCGCGCGGCCGACCCGGTCGTCACGCCCGTCGCCACCAGGGGCACCGCGCGGTGCGCCGACGCGCCGGAGCTGAAGCCCGGCCTCTACACGGACCGCGAGACCTTCGGCGAGCACCGCTGGTACCGGGTGGACCTGCTGCCCGGCCAGGAACTGCGCGCCTCCGTCAGCGTGTCGGCCGACCGCGCCGTCAACAACGACTACGGGGTGCTGCTGCGCGCCGTCACCCGCCACGGCCGGGAGATCACGCGCGGCTCCGAGGCCGGCGACGGGCGCACGGACGTGATATCGACCGGACTGCGCTACCCGAAGCCGGAGCTGGACGGCGTCGACGCCGACGACCTCAAGCCCGCCGCCGAGACGGTCTGCCTCCAGGTCAGCAACTCCTTCTCCGCTCCCCCGTCGGTCAAGACGGCGCCCGGCATGCCGATCGAGCTGACCGTGGACGTCGTCGACGGCCCCGCGACCGCCTCGGACGTGGCCTCGTTCGGTCTCGGCCGGGGCTGGTGGCTGCTCGGCGGGCTCGTGCTCGCCGGTTTCCTGGCCGGTCTGATCTGGGGCTGGCTTTCCCGCTGGCGCGTCGCCGTCTGGAGGACCCACTGATGCGTACCGTACGCACGCTCGCCGCGGCCGCGCTCGCGGGCGCGGCCCTGCTCGGGCTCGGGGCTCCGGCCGCCGTCGCCGACTCCCCCTCCGCCACGGCGACCCCGGACACGCGCTCCACCGGCGGGCCGACGGAGGCGGGCACCACCTTCCGCACCGCCGCGAGGTTCCTGCCGGGGCAGCAGGCGACCGCGCAGGCCGCCACGGGCGACTACCTGTACTGGGTGTTCCCGGCGGACACCGGGCAGCGGCCGACGGTGAACGCCACGGTCCCCCTGCCGGACGCGGCCCTGCGGCACGGGCCCTCCACCTGGCGGATCGACGTGTACGACGGGCTGCGGCGCCGTCAGCCGTGCATGTACGGGACGCAGTCCCGCACGGCGGGCGAGGACGCCCCGAAGGTGGAGCTCGCCTGCGTGCTGCGTCCGGTCCGCGCCTCGGCCGACGCCTGGGCGAACGACCCGCTGCCGGGCAGCTACTACGTCCGCCTGACCGTCACGGGCCTGCCGGACGAGGACCTCGGCCAGCCGTTCGACGCCCGGCTCGGGGTGGACGTCAAGGACGAGGGCGGCGCCCACGCCACGGACGGGGCGCTCGCCGCGCCGCTCGTGCCGGGCGCGGTGACCGCCGACCAGGCGGAGGCGGACGCCGACGCGGGCCGGCCGTCCGCCGTCGAGGCGGCGGCGCCGGAGGACGGCTGGTCCTCCGGCTGGTGGTCCGACCGCTGGCTCTGGACCCTGGCGGGCGGCGTCCTCGCGGCGCTCGCCGGCATCGGCGGCTACGTCCTGACGCGCGGCGCGGGCCGTCCGTCCCGGGTCCCGCCGGCCGCCTGACCCTCCCGCGGGCCGCCGAAGGCCCCCACCGCGTCGGAGCGGCGGGGGCCTTCGCCCGTCCCGGGCCGCCTCCGCGCTCCAGACGGTTGACCATTCAACATAATTATATGGATTTGCCCCGTTTTCGACCGGTTCGTCTGGTAAGAGGCCTGGATGACGAGCCGAGAGAGAGCAGGAGGGTCGACATGATCGCCCGAGAGCAGATCCACGCCGTGCTGGACCACCCCGTCTACGACGCCGAGGGCAAGAAGGTCGGCGACGCGAAGCACATCTTCGTCGACGACGCGACCGGCCTGCCGGAGTGGGTGACGGTGAAGACCGGCATGTTCGGCACCAGTGAATCCTTCGTCCCGATCAAGGACGCGGCTCTGGTCGACGACCACCTGGAGGTCCCGTACCCCAAGTCCACCATCAAGGACGCGCCCAACGTGGACATCGACGCCGGCGGACACCTCTCCGAGAGCGAGGAGCACCGTCTCTTCGAGCACTACGGCATCGCGTGGGACGACGCCTGGCAGCAGGCCAACCAGCCCGGTGAGGGCGGCTGGGCCCACGGCGGCACCGGAACGGCGGCGGGCGCCGCGGCCGGCACGGAGACCGGCACCGCGACCGGCCCCATGGGCACCGCGGAGGGGTTCACGGCCGGCAGCGCCGCCGGACGCGCCGCGGACACCGGCGACGACGCGATGACCCGCTCCGAGGAGCAGATGCACGTCGGCGTCGAGCGCACGGAGGCCGGACGGGTCAGGCTGCGCAAGTACGTGGTGACGGAAGAGGTCCAGCAGACCGTGCCCGTGTCCCACGAGGAGGTGCGGATCGAGCGGGAGCCGATCACGGACGCCAACCGCGACGAGGCCCTGTCCGGCGCGGAGATCACCGAGGCCGAGCACGAGGTCATCCTCCACGAGGAGCGCCCCGTCGTGGAGACCCGGACCGTTCCGGTCGAGCGGGTGAGCCTCAAGGCGGACGAGGTCACGGAGGAGGAGACCGTCTCGGGCGAGGTCCGCAAGGAGGAGATCGAGGTCGAGGGCCTCGAGAACCCGGACGACCCCGACACCCCGCGCAGCCGTGGCCGTGGCCGCGGGTACTGACCGACCGACGAACGACCGGTGCCGCCCCGCGAGCCGGGGCGGCACCCCCCGTACGGGAGCTCACGCTCCCCGGCGCGAAGGCGAAGTCGCGCCGCGCCGGTGGCCCGCCCTTCCGAGGACGGGCCACCGGCCTTTCGCGGGCGGATCACCGGCCTTTCGCCGACGGGCCACCGGCCTCGTCCCGGCCGGGGCGGTCCGTCACGGCATGCGGCGGGCGCCCTCCGGGACCGCCTGCCGGATGCGGTGGTGGGCGCCGCAGCGGCAGATGTCGCGGAGCGCGTCGAGGTCGGCCTCGGTGACCTCGCGGCCGGCCTCCCGCGCCCGCCGGACCGTCGCCACCGCCGTCATGATCTGCCCCGGCCGGCAGTAGCCGCACTGGGCGACGTCGAGGTCCAGCCAGGCCTCCCGCATCGGGTGGGGTTCGCTCCCGACCTTGTCAGGGAGGCCCTCGACGGTGGTGACCTCGTCGGTCGGCGCGAGGTCCTCGACGGGGACGACGCAGGGCGTGGACTCCCTGCCGTTGAGGTGGCTCGTACAGCGGGCGTCGGCGGCCTTGGTGAGGAGCGGCGGCGGCGGGACGACCAGCGGGAGTTCGGCCCGGCGGAGCTTCGCCAGGACGGTGGCCTCGGAGACGCCCTCAGCGGTGCCGGGGTCCCAGTCGACCCGGAGGGCGCGGACGGCGTCGACGCACCGGCCGAAGGTGCGGCCGCGGACGGCGACGCCGGTGGAGACGGTGACGACGTCGGTGACACCGGGCATGGCCCGGACCTCGGCGAGGTCGGCGACGGAGCGGACCCTGCCGTTGGAGGAGCGCGCTGGTCGCGGTCCCGCTGGACCGGGCGGTGATCGCCGGGTTCGTGGAGGAGGTGGAGCGGGCGGGCGGGCCCCGTACGATCGCGGATCTGGGCTGCGGGACGGGCCGGGTGACGTCCCACCTGCGGAGCCTCGGCGCCGACGCCTTCGGGGTGGACCTGTCGCCCGGCATGGTCGCGGTCGCCCGCGAGACCTGTCCGGGGGTGCGCTTCGAGGTGGGGTCGACGACGGCGCTCGACCTGCCGGACGCCTCGCTGGGCGGGGTCCTGTCCTGGTACGCGACGGTGCACATGCCGGAGGACGAACTCACGGCCTCCTTCGCGGAGTTCCACCGCGTCCTCGCACCGGGCGGACGGCTCCTGGTCGCCTTCAAGGTGGGCGACGAGCGGGTACGGCTGGAACGGGCGTACGGGCACGAGGTCGCCCTCGACGTGTACCGCCGGTCACCCGACCGCGTCGCGGAACTCCTGGCCGCGGCCGGTCTCGTCGAGTCGGCCCGCCTGGTGCGGGAGCCGGATCCCGAGGAGAAGACGCCGCAGGGCTTCCTCCTGGCGCGCAAGCCGCGCGGCTGAACCGAACCGGGGGCGCGCGCCGCACCGGGCCTCCGCGCCGCCCCGGGAACCGGCGCGCTTCCGGAGGACGGCCCCGCCCGGGAGCCCGGCACCCTTCCGGAGTCCCGCGCCGCTCCTGAGCTGGGCGCGGGAGATCCGGGCGCGCTGGCCGCCGCCCGCGATCAGGGCGTTGACGGAGGCCATCGGGTCCGCGCCGACCGACCGGGCGATCAGGGCGCCGACGAGCACCGGCCCGAGGGCCACCGCGAGGGCCGTACCGGTGGCGGTGACGTGCTGGAGGGGGCGGGTGCGCCGGGCTTCGGAGGTCATGTCCCCAGTCAAGCGGCGGACGGGCGCCCGCCGTATCGGTCGGCGTACTCAGACGCGCGCACCGCGCTACTCAGGCGGGGGCGGGCACGGGGCCCCAGGAGTTCGCCGCCGGGTCCGGCGTCCGTCCGCGCGAGCCCGCCGAACCGCCCCGGCGTACCGTGGGCGGGCCGACCGTACGAGCACGAAGGAGCCCCGCCGCCATGGCCGACTACCGGATCGAGACCGTCCGCACCGGGTACCGGAACTGGACCGCCCGCAACGACCGGGGCGCGGAGGTGCGGATGGCCGCCGCGGACGACGCCGGCGCGCAGCCCTCCTTCACGCCGGTCGAGCTGCTGCTCGCCGCGATGGGCGGCTGCGGCGGGCTCGTGATCGACCGGACCGCGCGGGCGGTGGACCACGACGACCTGCGGATCGTGGTGGAGTCGGTCTCCGGCCCGGAGGACGACGGCCGGGTGGGCCGGATCCGGGTCAGCTACGAGTTCGACCTGCCGGACAGCAACCCGAAGGCGGCGGAGGTGTTCGCGCGCGGGGTGCGCCTGACGCACGAGAAGTTCTGCACGGTGAGCCGGACCGTGGAGCACGGCGCGCGGGTCGAGGCGGTCCTGCCGGACGGCACGGTCGGCTTCGAGGGCTGAGCCGCGGCGGGCCCGGGCCCCGTCACTCCTCGATCGCGCCGCCGATCCGGCGCAGGTGCCGCCGGAAGGTGTACGAGGGGTCCTCGGCCCGGCCCGCCAGATAGGCGTCGAAGCGGGTCTGGTCGCGCAGGGTCTCCCCCGCCGTGATGCGCCGGGCCTGCTCCCGTTCGGTACGGAAGAGGGACAGCGCGGTCTCCAGGACGGCCGCGGCCCGGTCGGCCGCCACGAACAGCACCCCGTCGTCGTCGCCGAACACCACGTCGTCCGAGGTCACCTCGTGTTCCCCGAACCGCGCGGAGCGCAGCGCGTCCGGCTCCCGCGGGTCGAGGCGCACGGGGCCGGGGGCGTGGCGCCCGTACGAGAAGACGGGCAGTCCGATCCGGACGAGGTCCGGGGTGTCGCGGTGCAGTCCCCAGACGACGACCCCGGCGACGCCCGCCGCCCCGGCCTCCAGGACGGCGAGATCGCCGATGCAGGCCTCGTCGCGGCGGCCGGCGTTGTCGACGACGAGGACGTCCCCGGGCTCCGCGTGGGCGAAGGCCTCCAGGAAGACGTCGACGCTTCCGTAGTGCCGGACGGGGAGCGCCCGGCCGGCGACCCGCTGTCCGTCGACGACGGGCAGCACCCCGGCGGGCGCGGCGCGCAGCGGTTCCCCGAGCCGTACGCAGGCGTCGGCGACCAGGGGCGTGGAGAGCTCGGCGAAGCCGGCGAGGTCCTTCGGCATCGGGCGTTCCGTTCCGTGAGCGGGAGGGCGGCGGGCCTCCGCGATGCTAGGGCACGTGTCGAAAGTCCCGCCTGCCCTTCGGGCAGACGGCGCTCCTTTCGGCACACGCCCTGGCGGCCGGCGCCCCGGACGGACGACGGTTCGGGCCGCCCGGCATGCGGGCGGGACCGCCCCTTCCTACGATCGGTGGAGGGACACGTCTCTCCGCTCGGTCCGAGCGGAACGGGAGCGAGGGAACATGGCAGTCGAGGACCCCGCCTCCGAGGGCCGGCCGGCGGATCTCAAGCACAACGCGATCGGCTTCGTCGACGCGCTCGTCATCGGGCTCAACTCCACCTCGCCCGCGTACTCCATCGCCGCCGTCATCGGCCCGATCGTCGCGCTCGCGGGGATCTACGCGCCCGGGGTGATGGTCGCGTCCTTCGTCCCGATGCTGCTGATCGCGTCGGCGTTCTACTACCTGAACAAGGCCGACCAGGACTGCGGCACGACCTTCTCGTGGGTCACGCGGGCGATGGGGCCCTGGGCGGGCTGGCTGGGCGGCTGGGCCATCGCGATGACCGGCGTCCTGGTCGTCGGCTCGCTCGCCGACGTGGCCGTGAGCTTCGGACTGCTCGCCGTCGGCCTCGACGGCTGGGTGGAGAACGCGTTCGTGCGCCAGCTGCTCACCGTGCTGCTCATCCTCGTGATGACGGCCGTCTGCGTCATCGGCACCGAGCTGTCCGCCAAGGTGCAGAACGTGCTGATCCTGGCCCAGGTCGCCTTCCTGCTCGTCTTCGTGTGCGTGGCGCTGGCCAAGGTGTACGCCGGGACCAGCGCGTACGACTCGGTGGATCCGTCGCTCGGCTGGCTGAACCCGTTCGGCGCCGGCGGCGCGGCCCTCACCGGCGGGCTGCTGCTCGGCGTCTTCATCTACTGGGGCTGGGAGTCGGCGGTCAACCTCACCGAGGAGGTCGAGGACTCCGCGACCGCGCCCGGCAAGGCGGGCCTGTGGTCGACCGTGATCCTGCTCGTGACCTACGTGTCCGTGGGGTTCGCGGTGGTGGCCTACGCCGGTCCCGCGTTCCTCGCCGAGAACGCCGGCGAGGAGGAGTTCGTCTTCGCCCAGCTGGCCGGGGACGTCCTGGGCGGCTGGGACTGGGTGCTGCTGCTCGCCGTGTGCACGTCGGCGATCGCCTCCACCCAGACCACGATCATCCCGGCCTCCCGGACCGCCCTGTCGATGGCCCGCCGCCGGGCGCTGCCCGCGTACTACGGGCACATCAGCGCGCGCTTCCGCACCCCCGACGTCAGTACGTGGTGGGTCGCCGGGATCGCGATCGCCTGGTACCTGACGGTGAACCAGATCAGCGAGAACGCGCTCCTGGACTCGCTCACCGCCCTGTCGCTGCTCATCGCCTTCTACTACGCGCTCACCGGGGTGGCCTGCGCGGTCTACTACCGCCGCCACCTCTTCGAGAGCCTGCACAACTTCCTGCTGATCGGGCTCGGCCCGCTGGTGGGCGCGGGGCTGCTGACGTGGCTGCTCGTGCGGTCGGTCTCCGACATGGCCGACCCCGCGAACTCGTACAGCGGCAGTTCGTGGCTCGGTCTCGGCCCGCCGCTCGTCATCGGCCTCGGCATCGCCGCAGTCGGGGTGGTCGTCATGATCGTGTGGCGGCTGCGGGCGCCCGCTTTCTGGGACGAACGCCCGGGAGTGGCCGATCCGGACGTGGTCCGGGGCGTCCGGGGAGGGAAGGGCTGAGATGTCGATCGTGCTCGGGTACGACGAGTCGCCGGGGGCCGCCCGCGCGCTGCGCATCGCGATCGAGGTGGCGGCCGCCTTCGACGAGACCCTCGTCCTGGTCTACGGGGCGGCGGCCCCCGGCCCCACCGGGGAGGAGTACCGCTCCCACTACGACGCGATCCGGCAGGCCGGCCGCACCGGCCTCGAACACGCGGTCGCGGAGGCCGACCGGGCGGGCGTGCCGACCGTCGTCGAGGTGATCGACGAGAAGCCGGCCCAGGCCCTCGTCGACGCGGCGACCCGGCACGCGGCCCGGGCCATCGTGGTCGGCAGCTGGAGCGAGAGCCCGATCCGCGGCGCCCTCCTCGGCTCCACCCCGCACAAGCTCCTCCACATGTCGACGGTGCCGGTGCTCTGCGTGCCGCCGGAGGAGTGACGGCCGCCCGGACGGCGGGCCCGTGGGACGGCCGGATCAGCGGACGACCGTGACCCGGGCCAGGGCCCAGGAGGTGTGGTCGAAGGAGGTCCTGTCGTTGGCGTCGGTGACCTCCAGGCGGAGGACCCGGACGCCCCGGACGTCGAGGTCCAGGGGGACGGGGCCGGTGGCGGCGGTCAGGACGCCGGTGGTGTGCAGGACGCGGTCGTCGCCGTACACCGTGGCGCGGGTGGCGCCGACGGCGCTCTGGCGGGCCGAGAAGTCGTCGATGCCGACGAGGGCGGTGAAGCGGTCGCCGGCGCCGCCCAGGTGGAAGGCGACGTCGCTGTAGGCGTGGACGCCGAGGCCCTTGGGGTACGTGGTGCCGCCGAAGGAGATCGGGGTGCCGTCGCCCGCGGCGTTCTTGCCGTTGGAGGCGTCGCGTTCGACCGGGCCCCAGCCGTTGACGGCGCTGATCCAGGGCAGGTCGGAGAGGTGGCTGTCCTTGGTGGGTGCCGGGGGCGGGGTGGTGGCGGTGCCGTCGGCGGCGTACCGCACCGGGCCGCCCGGGGCGGTGGCGGTGCCCTCGGCGGTCAGCGTCCACGGGGTGCCCGCCGGGGCGCCCGCGGGCGGGGTGACCTGCCAGGCGGCGGTGAGTCGTGCCCCGGGGGCGAGCCGCGCCGCGGTGGTGGCCGTGGTGGCGCGTACCGTCCAGCCGGCCGGGGCGTTCAGGGCGAGGGCGGCCGAGGTCCAGGGGCGCGCCGAGCCGTTGGCGAGGACGGCGGTGGCGGTGAAGGGCTTCCCCGGCACGGCGAGGGGCGGGACCGTCAGGGACGCCCCGAACGGGGTCCGGGGGTACCGGTCGCTCCAGGAGGAGCGCATCAGGGCGACCAGTTCGGCGACCCGGGCCGGGTACCGGGCCGCGACGTCGGACGTCTCGCCCTTGTCGGCGGCCAGGTCGTACAGCTCGACCTGCCACTGGTCGTCGGGCAGGGCGCGGTCGCGGACGGGGGCGAAGCGGACCGCCTTCCAGCGGTCCTTGCGGAGCGCCTCGGCGAGCCAGCCGGCGCGCTGCTTGTCCTGGGCGTTGGCACGGGAGGTGACGCCCTTCTCGTCGCGGTACCAGTAGAGGTGGTCGTGGCGGGCCGGTTCCGTGCCGCCGGTGAGGAGGGGCGCGGCCGACAGGCCGTCCACGTCGGTGGGGGCGGGGGCGCCGCCGAGCTCCGCGAGGGTGGGCAGGAGGTCGGTGAGCGGGGTCGGGCGGTCGGTGGTGCCGGGCAGGATCCGGCCGGGACCCCAGGCGACGAGGGGGACGCGGATGCCGCCCTCGTACAGGTTGCGCTTGTAGCCGCGCAGCGGTCCGTTGGAATCGAACAGGTCGGGGTTGACCCCGCCCTCCTCGTGGGGGCCGTTGTCGCTGGTGACGAGGAGGACGGTGTCGTCCTCCAGGCCGAGGGCGCGCAGCCGGTCGACGACGTCGCCGACGAGGGCGTCGAAGAGGCTCACCTGGGCGGCGTGCCCCTTGTTCGCCTCGCTCCAGCTCCGGGAGGCGTACGCGCCGGTGTCGGGGACGTCGCTGGGGGCGTGCGGCACGGTCGGGGTGAGGAAGAGGAGGAACGGTTCGGCCGCGTGCCGGTCGATGAAGTCGAGGGCCCGCCGCCTCAGCAGGTCCGGCGCGTAGGCGCCCCTGGCGCCGTTCGCGTTGGCGGGGATCGGCTCCTTGGCGCCGTTGTGCCAGAGGTACGCCGGGTAGTACTGGTGCGCGTGGCCGTGGTCGATGTAGCCGTGGAACTCCTCGAAGCCCCGGGCGTTGGGGTGGCTGTCCTGGCCGGCGCTCTCCGGTCCGAAGCCCCACTTGCCGATGAGGCCGGTGCGGTAGCCGCGGGCCCCGAGCACCTGGGCGAAGGTGGTGTCGGCGGCCGTGAGGGAGCCCTGGGCCCCGGACGGGTTGGCGCGCACGGTCGCGTGCCCGGTGTGCAGGCCGGTGAGGAGCGAGCAGCGGGAGGGGGCGCAGACGGCGGCCGTCGAGTAGGCGTCGGTGAACCGCAGTCCGTCGGCGGCGAGCGCGTCGACGCGCGGTGTGGAGATGAGCTTCTGGCCGTACGCGCCGAGCTCGCCGTACCCGAGGTCGTCGGCGAGGACGACGATCAGGTTCGGCGGCCGGACGGCGGCCGTCCCGGACGCCTGCCCCGCCGTCCCGGCCTCCCGCGCCTCGGCGGTGCCGGTCGCCGGCAGGGCGCCGAGGCCGAGCGTGGCGGCGGACCCGGCGAGGAAACGGCGGCGGCTGGGCATGGCGGAGCTCCTTGCGGGGGGCGGGGTACGGAGGCGGGGCGCGGCTCACCGCCGATCATGGACGCGCCCGCCCCGGCGGACCATGCACGGGGCATGAAGAACGTGTGACACGGCGCCGGGCGGGGCCGGTCACGGCGTGCGCGCGGGCTCCGTCTCCTCCCGGGCCTCCCGGCGCGGGAGCAGCAGCGGGGTCGCGAGCAGCAGGGCGCCCGCCAGGGCGATGGCGGTCCGGGGTCCGGTGGCCGCGGCGAGGAGGCCCCACAGGGCGGTCAGGGCCGCGATGGAGATCTTGCCGGTGACCGACCAGGCGGTCAGGACGCGGGCGACCCGGTCGGGGGGCGTCAGGTTCAGGCGCCGGGCGGCGAACACCGGGTTGAACACGCCCGTGCAGGCGATCAGCGCGAACTCGACCGCCATGACGAGCAGGAGGCCGGTGACGCCGGGGTGGACGAAGGCCAGGCCGACCGACCAGAGGGCGCGCAGCGTGCCCGCGGTGCGCAGGACCCGGTGACGGCCGAACCGCGCGACGAGCCGTCCGGCCAGGCGCGCGCCCAGGAGGCCGCCGAGGCAGGGGACGGCGAAGGCGAGGCCGTACTGCCAGGGCGGGAAGCCCAGCGGTCCCAGCATGAGGACGGCGAGCAGCGGCGCGACGGCCATGATCAGGCCGTTGACGAGGACGGTGTGGAGGAAGAGGGGGCGCAGGACGGGGTGGGCGAGGATGTGGCGCCAGCCGGTGAGCAGGTCCCCGGCGTCCGGCCGGGACCGCCGTCCGGTGGGGTGCTTGCGCGGCGGCGGTGGTTCCTCCGCCCGGATCGACCGGAGGCCCGCCGCCGAGAGGACGTAGCTCACCGCGTCGGCCACCACCGTCGCCACCGGGCCGAGGAGGGCGATCAGGCCGCCGCCGAGCGGCGGCCCCAGGACGGTGGCGGTCCAGTTCGTGGATTCCAGGCGCCCCTGGGCGGTGACCAGGTCGTCGGGGCGGACGAGCCACTTCAGGAAGGCTCCGGAGGCCGCGCCGAAGACGATGTCGGAGGCCGCCACGACGACGGCGGCGACCAGCAGGTGGGTGAAGCCGAGCAGGCCGAGCGCGTACGCGGCGGCGACGCTCAGCAGGGCCGCGCAGCGGACGAGGTCCGCCGCGACCATCACGGGCCGTTTGCGGCGGGCCTCCGTCCAGGGGCCGAGCGGGATCGCGGCGGCCGCGCCCACGGCGGCTCCCAGGGCGGCCAGGGCCGACACCTCGGCGGCGCCCCGGTGCAGCACCGTGATCGCGATCAGCGGGAAGGCGTCGAACGCGAGCCGGGTGCCCACGGCACTGGCCGCGTACGCCGCCCACAGGCGTCCGAAGTCCTTCCCGAGGGGCGCTCCGCCCGCCATGTGCCCGTGCCCCTCTCGTCGTCCCGGCGCGCGGTCGCGCACCGGCCACCGCCATCAAAGCCGGGCCGGGCGCCCCGGCCAAATGCGCGCTCGTGCGCCGGGGCGGCGGGTCCTAAAATCAGGAGGTTCGTGCGGAGCGGCGGGTCCTCGCGGAAGGGAGCCGGTGATGAGGTGGAGCGTCGACGCCCTGGTGGGGGTGCTCGTCGTCCTGACCGCCTTGGGACTCATCGCGACGGGCATGTTCCGCGAGGGGTGGTCGGTGCGGCCGTTCGCCGCCTCGCGCGCGCGTGCCTTCGCCCAGCGGGAGTACTCCCGGAACCTCCAGCGGGCGGCCGACCACGTGATCGCGTCGGCCCGCCGGGCCGCCGGCGAGGGCGAACCGGCGATCGTCACCGTGTCGGCCGTGGTGCGGACGGCGGAGGAGCGCTACGGGTACGACGGGGTGGAGCGGCGGCACGCGGCGGCGGCGCTGCGGCGCCGGTACGAGCACGGGCGGTGCGCCGCCGACTGCGTGACGGACGCCTACGGCTGACCGTCCTCCCCGGGCACGGGCGTCGCCTGGTGGTAGTACATGCGCATGTGTCCGCCGTCCGCCTCGGGGGCGCGGCGCCAGACCGAGCTGCGCCGGGCCCGGTGGCCGTCGCGGACCGTCTCGAACGTGAGGTGGACGACGCCGGGCGCGAGCGGTGTCCCGGTGACGGCGGACGGCCGGTAGTGCGTTCCGTCCTCGGGGTCGCCGGCCATGTCGGGGAGGGCGGCGAGCATCTCCTCGTACGTCCAGCGGCGGCCCGAGGCCCCGACCTCGGTGAACTCGGGGTCGAGGAGTTCGACGGCGAGCGGGCGGGAGGCGCGTACGGCCGGGTCGAGGAGGCGCAGTTCGCCCTCGACGGCCTCGGCGACGTCGGGGTGGCCGGAGGGGTCGGGGTGGCCGGAGGGGGGTGTGCGTCGGTCTTGTTCCATGGAGGGATTGTCTCCTCCCCCGTACCGGCCGATCAGGGGTCTTCCGGGTCGGCCGGTACGGGGCGGGCTCCTACTCGAAGGCCGCGGCGGCCTCCTTCAGGGCGGCGGCGACGGCCTCGGGCGCGTCGGGGCCGGGGGCGCCGGGCCGGTAGGTGACGGAGCGGAGGCGGCCGGTGAAGCGGAAGGAGCGGTGGCGTTCGTGAAGGGGCCAGGAGACCGGGGACTTGCGGTCGACGCCGACGCTGATGCCCTGGAAGGGGGCCATGCCGATCAGCTGGTGGACGCTGTCGGGCGAGGCCCGGTGCTCGCCGTCGACGGTGACGGCGAACCGCCAGCGCAGGCCCTCCTCGGCGGTGGCGGTGACGCGGACGTCGTGCGGGCCGGGGCCGAGCGGTCCGGCGTCGGTCTCGTGGAGGGTCCCGTACTCGTTGTACGCGAGGACGAGGCGCCCGTCCTCCACGTACAGGCTGTAGCCGCCGCCCTGGTCGCCGTGGGAGACGAGGACCCCGTCGCCGGTCTCCTCGATGTCGACGGCGATCTCGAAGGAGCGCAGGGAGACGAGCCGGGAGGAGCGGTAGCGCTCCAGCTCGGGGGTGCCGGGCAGCAGCGTGAGGGGGCGGGAGAGGCGCTGCTCCGCGGGGTTGCGGCGGGCGAGGGCGCCGCTGTGGTCGGGCAGCGGGAAGACGCCGTTGCGCCAGGCGGCGTCCTCCCAGGCGGCCGACAGCTCCTTGACGAGGTCGGGGTGGTCGGCGGCGAGGTCGTGGATCTCGGTGGGGTCGGTCCTGATGTCGTACAGGGCCCACTCGGAGTCGTCGTAGGGGGCGCCGGGGCGGTGCAGGGTGACGAGCTTGTGGCCGTCGCGGTAGTGGCTGCGGTTGCCGGTCATCTCGCAGTACTGCTCGGGGTGGGTCGAGTCGTGGGTCGGGTCGGCGAGGACGGGGGTGAAGCTGACGCCGTCCGGCTCCTGGAGGGGGACGCCCCGGCGGCTCTCCGGCCGGGCGAGACCGGCGAGTTCGAGGAGGGTGGGGGCGACGTCGGTGACGTACTGGTACTGGGGGCGGAGCCCGGCGGCGAGGCGGCCGTCGCGGACGCCCTCGGGCCAGGACAGGACGAAGGGGACGCGGACGCCGCCGGCGTAGGTGTGGCCCTTGTAGAGGCGGAAGGGGGTGTTGGAGGCCATGCCCCAGCCGCGCGGGTAGTGGACGAGGCTGCGGGGGCCGCCGATCAGCTCGGGGTCGCGGTCGACGTCGGGGTTCCAGTCGCCGGGGAGGCGGGGGTGGTGGACGAAGCGGCTGAAGTAGGAGCGGGTGCCCTCCGCGCCGCCCTCGCCGGTGCCGCCGTTGTCGGAGGTGAAGACGACGATGGTGTTGTCGAGTTCGCCGAGCGCGTCGAGGGTGGCGGTGAGCCGGCCGAGGTTCTGGTCGATGTTGTCGACGAGGGCCGCGTACACCTCCATGTAGCGGGCGTAGAGGCGCTGTTGTTCCTCGGTGAGGGAGTCCCAGGCGGGCACGTCGAGTCCGGCCTCGCTGTTGCGGGCGGGGAGTTCGGTGCCGGGCGGGAAGAGTCCGGCGGCGAGCTGGGCGGCGAAGCGCCGCTCGCGCAGGACGTCCCAGCCCTCGTCGTAGCGGCCCCGGTGGCGGGCGATGTCCTCGGCCCTGGCCTGGAGCGGGCCGTGGACGGCGTTGTGGGCGAGGTAGAGGAAGAAGGGCTTGTCGGGGTCGTGGGCGCGCAGCGACTTCACCATGGAGATCGCCTGGTCGGTGATGTCGTCGGTGTAGTAGTAGTCGTCGGGGAACTCGTCGATGTCGAGCGGGCTGTTGTCCCGGACGAGCTGGTGCGGGTGGAAGAGGCTGGTGAGGCCCTCCAGGACGCCGTAGTACTGGTCGAAGCCCTTCTGCAGGGGCCAGTTGCCCCGGTGGTCGGCGGCGTTGGACGCGGAGTCACGGACCAGGTGCCACTTGCCGACGGCGTAGGTGGCGTAGCCGGCGTCGTGGAGGAGTTCGGCCAGGGTGGGGATGTCGTCGGCGATCTCCATGCCGTAGCCGGGGAAGCCGGGGTCGGAGTTGGCGACCATGGCGTAGCCGACGCGGTGCGGGTTGAGCCCGGTGAGCAGGGCGGCGCGGGCCGGCGAGCAGAGCGGCATGGTGTGGTAGTTGGTGAGCCGCACGCCGTCGTCGGCGAGGGCGTCGAGGACCGGGGTGGGGATCTCGGAGCCGAAGGGGCCGATGTCGCTGAAGCCCATGTCGTCGACGAGGACGACGACGATGTTGGGGGCCTTGGCGGGCGGTGCGGTACGGGCGGGCCAGGCGGGTTCGGACTCCGCGAAGGTGCGGCCGACGCGTCCGGCGAAGCCCTCGTAGGGGTCGCGGCGGGAGGCGGCGGGGTCGTGCGGGGTGCCGGTGGTCATGCGGGGGCAGGTCCTTCCGGAAGGAGCGAGCGGGCGACGCGGAAGCCGCCGTGGCCGGTCGAGGAATCGGGCGTGTTGTGGGAGCGGGCGGCGACCCGGTAGCGGTTGCAGTAGGAGGAGTGGCAGAGGTAGGAGCCGCCGCGGATGACGCGCTCGGCCGTTTCCGCGGAACCGGTCGGGTCGAAGGCGTCGGCGCACCACTCCCAGACGTTGCCGGAGGTGTTGTACAGGCCGTGGCCGTTGGGCTCGTACGCGGTGACGGGGACGGTGCCGACGCGTCCGCCGGGCCGGTCGGAGCGGTGCGGGAAGTCCCCGAGCCAGGTGTTGCACCTCTCCCGGCCGTCCGGGGTGAAGTCGTCGCCCCACGGGTAGCGGGCGCCGTCGAGGCCGCCGCGCGCCGCGTACTCCCACTCGGCCTCGGTGGGCAGCCGGACGTCGGCCCAGGCGCAGTAGGCGAGGGCGTCGTCGTACGAGACGTGCGTGACCGGGTGGTCTGCGCGGCCTTCGAGGTCGGAGCCGGGGCCCTCCGGTGCGTGCCAGGAGGCCCCTTCGACGCCGAGCCACCAGGGGGCCTGCGGGACCCGGCCGAGGACGTGGTGCTCGGCGGCGGGGTGGAGCAGGAGGTGGAAGACGAAGGAGGAGCCGAAGCGTTCGGCGTCGGTGCGGTGCCCGGTGGCCTCGACGAACCGCGCGTACTGCTCGTTGGTGACGGCGGTGGCGCCGATCGCGAAGGGGGCGACGGTCACCTCCCGGGCGGGCCCCTCGTGGTCGGCGGGGTAGCCCTCGCCGAAGGAGTCGCCCATGCGGAAGGCGCCGCCCGCCAGTTCGAGCAGGGGTTGGGGCGGCGGGGCGGTCCGTACGGTCGGCAGCGGGAGCAGCTCGACGGCGGCCGGGTGGCCGCCGCCCGTGCAGCCGCGTCCGGGGGTGCAGCAGGCGCTCACGCGGACACCGCCCCTGCGGTGACGGGCACGGGCGCGGCCGTGACCGGTACGGGTTCCGGCGCGGCGGCGAGCAGCGCGCGGGTGTAGGGGTCGCGGGGCCGCTCGCACAGCTCGTCGGCGGCGCCGGTCTCCACGATCCGGCCCTCGTGCATCACGGCGATGCGGTGGCTGACCTGGCGGACCACGGCCAGGTCGTGGGCGATGAAGACGAGGGCGAGGCCCAGGTCGCGCTGGAGGTCGGTGAGGAGGCCGACGATCTGCGCCTGGACGGAGACGTCGAGCGCCGAGACGGGTTCGTCGCAGATGAGGACGGACGGCTCCGGGGCGAGCGCGCGGGCGATGCCGACGCGCTGGCGCTGGCCGCCGGAGAAGGACCGCGGGTGCCGGTCGGCGGCGGCCGGGTCGAGGCCGACGAGGCGCAGGAGCTCCGCGACGCGGTCGGCCCGCCCGGCCGGGGCGACGGTCCCGAAGGCCCGCAGCGGTTCGGCGACGATCTCCCCCACGGTCATGCGGGGGTTGAGGGAGGCGTACGGGTCCTGGAAGACCATCTGGACGCGGCGGCGCACGGCGTGCAGCTCGGCGCGGCCGGGGCGCGTGACGTCCCGGCCGTCGAGGAGGATCCGGCCGCCGTCGGAGGGATGGGCGTGGGCGAGGACCCGGGCGAGGGTGGACTTGCCGGAGCCGGACTCGCCGACGATGCCCAGGGTCTCGCCCGCCGCGAGGGTGAGGGAGACGTCGTCGAGGGCGGTGAAGGTGCGGCGGCCCCGGCCCCGGTACGTCTTGCGGAGCCCCTCGGCGGCCAGGACGACGGCGCCGGGCGCGGGCCGTTCGATCCGGACGGGCGGCGGGGGCGGCGGCAGGGGCTCGGCCCGTTCGGCGGCGGGCAGGCAGGCCGCGCGGACGGTGTCGGTGAGGGCGACGAGCGGGGGCGCGGTCGTGTGGCAGTGGTCCTCGGCGAGGGCGCAGCGGGCGGCGAACGCGCAGCCGGCGAGGGGCAGGGAGAGGTCGGGCGGGGTACCGGGGATGCCGGTGAGGCGGGTGCCGGAGGGCGCGGAGAGCCGGGGCACGGCGGCGAGCAGACCGGCGGTGTAGGGGTGCCGGGGGCGGGTGAGGACCTCGGCGGTGGGGCCGTCCTCCACGACGGTGCCGCCGTACATGACGAGGACCCGTTCGCAGGCGCGGGCGACCACGCCCATGTTGTGGGTGATGAGGACGAGGGCGGTGCCGGTGGTACGGGTGAGGTCGCCGAGGAGGGTGAGGATCTGGTCCTGGACGGTGGCGTCGAGGGCGGTGGTGGGCTCGTCGGCGAGGAGGATGTCGGGTTCGCCGGCGAGGGCCATGGCGATGAGGATGCGCTGGCGCTGGCCGCCGGAGAACTGGTGCGGGTGGTCGTCGAGGCGGCGCTCGGGGTCGGGGATGCCGACGAGGCGCAGGAGTTCGAGGGCGCGGGCGCGGCGGGCGGCCTTGCCGGGGCGGGTGCTCCTGTCGGGGCGGGGTGCCTTGCCGGCGGTCGCGGCCCCGTCGACGCCGGTGCCGGTGCCGGTGCCGTTCGCGGTCGTGCCGTTCGCGGTCGCGCGGTCCCGGTCGCCGTGCGCCCTGAGCACCTCGTCGAGGTGGCGGCCGATGCTGAGGACGGGGTTCAGGGCCGTCATCGGGTCCTGGAAGATCATGCCGATCCGGGCGCCGCGCACCTCCCGCAGCCGGTCCTCCGTGGCCGTGGCGAGATCCTCCCCGTCGAGGAGGACGGAGCCGCCGGTGATCCGGCCGGTGCCGGGGAGCATCCGGAGCAGGGCCAGGGCGGTGGTGGACTTCCCGGAGCCGGACTCGCCGACGACGGCGAGCGTCTCGCCCCTGCGGAGCGTGAAGGAGACGTCCCGCACGGCGTGCAGGGGCCGGCTGTCGGGGGTGGTGAACCCCACGTCCAGGCCCTGGACTTCGAGGAGCGGAGGGGTGGTCATCGGCGTATCTCCCGGTTCAGTGCCTCGGCGACCAGGGAGAGGCCGAGGACGAGCGCGGTCACGGTCACGAGCGGTCCGACGGCGAAGTGCGGGGCCTGGGCCAGATAGGGAATGGACTGGCTGAGGACGGCGCCGAGGGTGGGTTCGGGCGGCCGGACGCCGACGCCGAGGAAGCTCATGGCGCCTTCGATGAAGACGGCGACGGTGAGGGAGACGGCGATCTGGACGACGAGCGGGTCGGCGGCGTTGGGCAGGACGTGCCGGGTGAGGATCCGGCCGCCGGAGGTGCCGCCGACGCGGGCGGCCGTCACGTACTCCCGGCCGCGCTGGACGAGGATGCCCGTGCGCAGCAGTCGTCCGAAGACGGGGATCTCGGCCAGGGCGATCACCAGGATCACGGGCAGCCGGCCGGGGCCGAGGATGGCCGTGATGGCGAGCGCCAGGATCAGTCCGGGGAAGGCGAGGATCAGGTCGAAGAGGCGCTGGACGACGGTGTCGGCGACCGGGTGGGCGGCGGCGGCCAGGGCGAAGAGGCAGCCGAGGAGCGCGCCGAGCGGCACGGAGACCGCGATGATGCCGAGGTCCGCGCGGATGCCGTGGAGCAGCCGGGACAGCAGGTCCCGGCCGAGGTCGTCGGTGCCGAGCGGGTGTCCGGGGGTGCCGGGTCCGGCGAGCGTCAGGGCGCTCTGGTCGGTGGGGCCGTGGCCGGAGAGGAGCGGGGCGAGGAGTCCGGCGAGGACGACCAGGCCGACGAGGGCGAGTCCGGTGCGGCCGCGCGCGGTGGCGAGGGCGGCCCGGTAGGGGTGGCGCGGCCGGCGCGCGAGGGGCGGGGCGGCCTTCGTGAGGGTGGTCATGGCGGTCACTCCCACCTGATCCGGGGGTCGAGCCAGGCGTGGACGAGGTCGGTGAGGAGCTGGACGAGGACGAAGACGGTGACGAGGAGGAGCAGGAGGTCCTGGACGACGGGGTAGTCCCGGCGGACCAGGGCCTGTTCGGCGAGCTGGCCGAGGCCGGGCCAGGCGAAGATCGCCTCGACGAGGACGGCGCCGCCGAGGAGGTTGCCGGTCTGCATGCCGAGGAGGGTGACGACGGGCGGGAGCGCGTTCGGCAGGGCGTGGCGCCACAGCAGCCGGCGGGGGGCGACGCCGGCGGCGGTGGCGGTGCGGACGTAGTCCTCGCCGAGGGCGCGTTCGATGCCGTCCTTGAGGTAGCGGCCGAGGACGGCGGCGCTGGGCAGGGCGAGGCAGAGGGCGGGCAGCAGCAGGTACTGGACGCCCAGGTCGGGTGCGGTGAGCAGGGGGACGCGGCCGCCCGGGGGCAGGACGCCGAGGAGGACGGAGAAGAGGAGGACGAGGAGGACGCCGGTGACGAAGGGCGGTACGGCGAGGGCCCCGGTGGTGAGGACCCGTACGGCGGTGCGCACCCAGCGGTTGCGGGAGGTGGCGCCGAGGATGCCGAAGGCGGCGCCGAGGACGACGACGAACAGCAGCGCGCCGAGGGTGAGTTCGACGGTGGCGCCGAGTCCGTCGCCGATGAGGTCGGCGGTCTGTCCGCCGATCGCGTAGGACGGTCCGAGGTCGCCGGTGAGGAGGTCGCCGAGCCAGCGGAGGTACTGGGCGGGCAGGGGTTCGTCGAGGCCGAGGCGCGCCCGGATGGCGGCCTCGGTCTCGGCGCTCGCGTCGGGTCCGGCGAGGACGGCCGCCGGGTCGCCGGGGACGAGCCGGAGGACGGCGAAGGCGACGAAGGAGGCGACGAGGAGGACGAGGAGCGCGGAGGGGAGCCTCCGCAGCAGATAGCCGCGCATCTCAGCCCGCCAGGTGGGCGTCGTCGAGGTTGAGGTAGGTGAACTTGTTGAGGGTGACGCCGCGCAGCTTCTTGGCGGCGACCTGGACGGAGCCCCGGATGACGAGGTCGATGATGAACGCCTCGTCGAGGAGGGTGTCGGTGATCTGCTGCCGCAGGGCGTTGGCGCGGGCGCCGGTCTCGGGGGTGGTCCAGGCGTCGCGGACGACCTTGGTGTAGTGGGCGGAGCGGAACCTGGAGGTGTTCTTGGCCTCGTTGAAGGGATAGGCGCTGACGGCGAGGGTGGAGGGCTGGACCTGGGCGAAGCCGTGGCTCATGGTCCAGAGGCCGGGCATGGACTGGGAGATGAGGTTCTTCTGGGCGGTGGCCGGGTCGGTGGGTTCGAGGGTGACCCGGACGCCGATCTGCTTGAGGTCGTACTGGACGGCCTCGGCCACCGCGGTGTCGCCGGGCAGGTTGATGTGGAGGAGCGGCAGGTCGAGCGTGGTGTGGCCGGCGGACTTGAGGAGTTCGCGGGCCTTGCCCGGGTCGTAGGTGTAGTGGGTGCGGCCGGCCTCGCTGAAGGCGGGCGAGGACTTGGGCCAGGGGGTGGCGGAGGCGAGTCCGTAGCCGCCGAGGACCTGCTTGAGGATCCGTTCGCGGTCGATGCCCCACGCGAGGGCCTGCCGGACGGTCTTGTCGTTCAGCGGGGCGACGGTGGTGTTGACGCCGAGGTAGTGGGCGCCGCCGCCGGTGGCGTACTCGCTGATGACGAGCTCGGGGTCGGCGGCGAGGGCGGCGAGGTTCCGGCCGGGGACGCCGTAGGAGAGCTGGGTCTGTCCGGTGCGCAGGGAGGAGAGGAGGGCGTCGGCCTGGGCGACGACGCGGAACTCGACGGCGTCCAGGTAGGGGCGGTCGGGCTGCCAGTACTTCTCGTTGCGGGTGAAGCTGAGGCCGGTGCCGGGGCTCCACTTGGTGAGCTTGAAGGGGCCGGTTCCGTTGAGCTTCTTGCCGGCGACGGCTTCCTCGACGCTGTTCCGGTCGGTGATGATCATGAACTCGAAGAGGTCGAACAGGTTGTTCACCGGGTGGGCGAGCTTGAGGACGAGCTCGTGGTCGCCGCGCTTCTCGAAACCGGTGATCGCGGCGGCGGTGGACCTCAACTGGGCGGCGCGCAGCGGGTTCTGGAGGTTCTTCACGGCGAAGATCACGTCGTCGGCGGTGAAGGGCCGGCCGTCGTGGTAGGTGACGCCGGTGCGCAGCTTCAAGGTGATGGAGCGGCCGTCCTTCGCGTACTCCCAGGAGGTGGCGAGCTCCGGCTGCGGCTTCAGCTGGTCGTCGTAGCGGACGAGGGTGTTGTAGACCAGGCGCTGCTGGAGCGACTGGCCGCTCTGGGCGAAGAGCAGGCTGGGCGTGAAGTCCGAGTTGACGGCGACGCTGAGGGTGCCGCCGCGCCGGGGCTTCGCGGCAGGATCGGCGCCGGGCGCCTCGGATCCGGCCTCGGAGACCGCCGAGCGGCAGCCCGCCAGGCCGAGCCCGAGCAGCAGGGTGCCGCCGCCCGCGGCGCGCAGGGTGGTGCGCCGGGAGAGGGCGGTGGGCGTGGTGGGGTACAGCTCGGTCATCGGTGCCTGCCTGTGAAAGGGGTGGAGGTCCGCAGGGCGCGCGGATTTGTTTCCGCTGCGGAAGGAAAGAAGCACGAAGGGGGTGCGGAGGTGCGTGGGCCGGATACGGGGGTGCGCGGGACCGGCTACGGGCGGCGAAGGGGTGCGGTGGCGGAGAGCCGGGGGTCACGGAGCCGTGGGCTCCGGGACCTTCGTGCCACGGAGCCGCGGAGGAGGCTTCGGGGCCTTCGCGTCACGGAGCCGTGGCGGTGCGACCGGCCGGCGGCCGGAGCGTCGGGGCGCTCGCCGACCGTCGGCGACGGGGGTGCGGCGGGCGGCCCGGGTCCGGCGGGGCCGGTGCGGAAGGGGCGTGGCCGGTGCGACGACCGGCGCCGGGGTCAGGCGCGGACGGCACAGACCGCGCTGGCCTGTCGACAGAGGTCGACGTGCCTGCGGGAGATGAGGCGCATGTCCGGATTCACGGGAGCAATATGACAGCGGCTTCGCGGAGCGGTCAACCGGCGTTGACCGCATTCCGAGACGGCATCAGTCTTCCGCCCCTGCGGGCAGGAGCTCTTCGAGGGTCTCAAGAGGCCTCCTGAACAGGGGATTCAGGAGAACCGTGCCCGCCGCGACGGGCAGTGTGGCCGGTCCGGCATGTGGACTGACGATGCGTTCGGGGTCTCCGCAGACGTGCGAGAGGTCGATCGCGGCGCCCCGGATCTCCTCCAGGTACTCCGGTTCGATGACGCTGGCCTGCTCGGTCACCACGACCAGATCGGGGTTGAGGACGTCGAGCAGGAGCGCCACCGCGCGGCCGACCGCGCGGGCCCGTTCGCGCAGCAGCCGTTCGGCGCGCCGGTCCCCGGCCGCCGCCGCGTCCACCACGAGGGAGGTGTCGGGCTCGGGCACGATGCCGCGGCGCACGGCGGTCCGTCCGAGGGCGGTGTTCGACGCGGTCGCCTCCAGGCAGCCCGAACGCCCGCAGGAGCAGGGGACCGTGGAGTCGGGGACGGGCAGGTGCGCCACGTCGCCGGCCGCCGCCCCGGGCCCCTGGTGCACGACCCCGGCGAGCCCGACGGCCGCGTCGACGACGTTGCCGACGAAGAGGTGCACGAGGCTGCGGCGGGCGGCGGGCCGGCCGAAGAGGATCTCCGACTGGGCGATGGAACGGGCGTGGTTGTCCAGGCGCACGGTGCGTCCGCCGAGGCCCCGGGCGAGTTCGGCGGCGAGCGGCCGGCGGCGCCAGCCGAGGGCGTCGTGGCGGACCACCGTCCCTTCGGCGGGGTCCACCCAGCCGCCGATCGCGGCGCCGACCCCGAGCAGGGGCCTGTTCCGGGCGTGCTCGTCGAGGAAGCCGCGCAGCTCGCGGGCGAGTTCCCCGGGCAGGTCGTCCGGCGCGATGCCCCCGTGCGCGTGGGTGTGGCGGGCCAGGACCCGGCCGCGCAGGTCGACGAGGGCGAAGGTCGAGCCGGGGACGCCGAGGTGGACGCCGCCGACGACGGGTCCTCCGGTGGCGCCGATGTGCAGGTCGACGGGGATCTGGGGCCGCCCCACTCCCCCGCCGCCGGCGAGTTCGGGCAGTTCGCGCAGGAGGCCGAGCCGGGTGAGGTCGGTGGCCTGGCGGGAGACGGCGGCGGGGCTGAGGCCGGAGAGCCGGGCGACGGCGCCGCGGGCGACGGGCCCGTGGTCGAGGACGGTCCGCAGGACGGTGGCGGCGTTCGCCTCGCGCCTGCCGTCGCCCGCCATCCGGGGGCCGTGCGGGCTGGTCGTGGTCATGGGTGCCTCTCTGGTCACTGTTGCGGCGGTGTGAAATCCCGTGCGCCCGCCGGTACGGCCGCCGCCTGCCGCGCGGAACCGGCCGCGTTCGCCTGACGGAAGGGAATCAGCACTGGTCAAGTGGTGTCCTGCGGGGTGCGGGAGGGCGGGCCGGCGACACCGGGCAGGCGCCGATTCAACCACCGGGGGCGGCGGTTCGGGGAGCGGACGGGCGCTTGACGCGCGGCGGCGGCCGCTGCGAGGCTCCGGGACATGTTCGCGACCTCCTCCTGTCCCGCCGTCTCCGGCGTCTGACCCTCGCGACCCTCCGCGTGACCGGTTCGCCGGCTCCGCTCCCGTGACCCGGCCGCCGCCGGACCCGCCCCGTACCGCACCGGGCTCTTCACCCCGCTCCCGGGCCCCGTGGACGTACTCCTCCGGTCGGGCTTCTCCGTCGGCTCATTACTTCCGCTCCGAGATTAATTCCTCCGGGCCTGTTCACCCGGACTTCCGAAAGGACCCGCCATGGCGACCGCCACCACCTCTCCCGACGTCCAGCAGGACACCGACCGGAAGGACACCGTCCAGGGGATCACCGTCCAGAAGGTCGGCGGGCGCCTCGGCGCCGTCATCTCCGGCGTCCGCCTCGGCGGCGACCTGCCCGCCGAGACTGTCGCCGGGATCCGCGCCGCGCTCCTGGCGCACAAGGTCGTCTTCTTCCGCGGCCAGGACCACCTGGACGAGGAGGCCCACGAGGCCTTCGGCCGCCTCCTGGGCACGCCCGTCGCCCACCCCACCGTCCCCTCCGCCGACGGCCGCTACTCGCTGCCGATCGACTCGGACTTCGGCGGCCGGGCCAACCAGTGGCACACCGACGTCACCTTCGTCCCGGCCTACCCGGCCTTCTCGATCCTGCGCGCGGCCGTCGTCCCGCCGTACGGCGGCAACACCCTGTGGGCGAACACGGCGACCGCGTACGAGAACCTCCCCGAGCCGCTGCGGGCGCTGGCCGACAGCCTGCGCGCGGTGCACTCCAACGACTACGACTACGCGGCCCTGCGCCCCGGCATCCTGCCCGAGCAGCTCGCGCGCTTCCGCGAGATCTTCTCCTCCACGAAGTTCCTGACCGAGCACCCGGTCGTGCGGGTCCACCCGGAGACCGGCGAGCGGACCCTGCTGCTCGGCAACTTCGTCCAGCGGATCAGCGGTCTGACGGGCGCCGACTCGCGGGACCTGTTCTCCCTCTTCCAGCGGCACGTCGAGCGCCCGGAGAACACCGTCCGCTGGCAGTGGCAGGTCGGCGACGTCGCCATCTGGGACAACCGCGCCACCCAACACTACGGCGTGGACGACTCCGACGAGCACGACCGCAAGCTGCGCCGGGTGACCATCGACGGCGACGTGCCGGTCGGCGTGGACGGGCGCTCCTCGGTGCTGCTCGCGCCCGAGTCCGTGCCGGACCCGGCGTTCGGCATCGCCTCCGGCGCCTCGACGGCGGACGCGGCGGCCGGCGCGGCGGAGACCTCCGCCGCATGACGAAAGTCCCGCCCCGGGTGATCGTGGTCCTCACCGACCAGCAGCGGTGGGACACCGCGGGCGTCCACGGCAATCCGGCGGGGGTGACCCCCGAGTTCGACCGGCTGGCCCGCGAGGGCACGCTGATCGAGCGGGCGATCACCCCCAACCCGGTCTGCGCGCCCGCCCGCTCGGCGCTGCAGACCGGCCGCTGGCCGACCTCCACCGGGGTCTTCCGCAACGGCCTCCCGCTGCCGGAGGACGTCCCCACCCTCGCCTCGGTCCTCGGCGCGGCGGGGTACGCGACCGGCTACATCGGCAAGTGGCACCTGGCCGGCGAGGAGAACCCGGACGGCCCCGTGCCGCCCGGGCGCCGGGGCGGCTACGCCCACTGGCTGGCCTCGGACCGGCTGGAGTTCACCTCGGACGCGTACCGCACGGTGGTGCACGACGAGGAGGGCGAGCCGGTCCGGCTGCCGGGCTACCGCTCGGACGCCCTGGTGGACGCGGCGATCCGGTTCGTCGCCGACCACCACGACCGGCCGTTCCTGCTCTTCCTCTCGCTGCTCGAACCGCACCACCAGAACCCCACGGACGACTACCCGGCCCCCGCCGGGTACCGGGAGCGGTACGAGGGCCGCTGGCTGCCGCCCGACCTCGCCGCGCTGAGTCCCGGCGCCCCGCACGGCGGCGCGCACCGGCACCTCGGCGGCTATCTGGGGCAGGTCAAGCGGGTGGACGAGGGCGTGGGCCGGCTCCGGGACGCGCTGCGCTCCCTGGGCATCGAGGACGACACGGTCCTCGCCTGGACGGCCGACCACGGCTCTCACTTCCGTACGCGGAACTCCGAGTACAAGCGGTCGGCGCACGACTCCTCGGTGCGGGTGCCGTGGGCGCTGACCGGTCCCGGCTTCCGGGGCGGCGGCCTGGTCCGGGGACCGGTGTCCACGGCCGACCTGATGCCGACGCTGGTCGAGGCGGTGGGGCTCGACGTGCCCGAGGGGGTGCAGGGCCGGTCGCTGCTGCCGCTGGTCGGCGGCGGGACGGACCCGGGCCGGCCGGAGTCGGTCTTCGTCCAGATCAGCGAGGACCAGGTCGGCCGGGCCGTGCGGACCGAGCGGTGGAAGTACGTGGTGTCGGCGCCGCCCGGGACCGACGCCTGGCGCGAGCCGGCGGCCGACCGCTACCGGGAGACGGAGCTGTACGACCTGGACTCCGACCCGTACGAGCTGGAGAACCTGGTGGGGCTCGCCTCGCACCGGGAGGTGACCGACGGGCTGCGGGAGGCGCTGGCCGGGTGGCTGCTGCGGGTGGAGGGGGCGGAGCCGGCGGTCGAACCGGCCGAGCCGCGCTCGCTCCCCCAGCGGAGCCCGGACTCCTTCCCGCACGGGCGGGTGCCGTGGGAGGGGGTGAGGTTCGGGCACCGCTGAGACGCGCGACCACGGGTCGGGCAGGTCGGGCAGGTCAGGCAGGTCAGGCAGGTCAGGCAGGTCAGGCAGGTCAGGCAGGTCAGGCAGGTCAGGCAGGTTTGGCGTAGTCGCCGAAGCCCGCCCAGTCGAGGACCACGCACGGCTCGTCGTCGAGGACCCACGCGTCGTGACCGGGCTCGACCCGCATGAAGTCGCCCGGTCCGAACTCCTCGGTCTCGCCGTCGTCCATGACGACCTTCATCCGGCCGCTGACGACGTACCCGACGTGCGCGGCCCGACAGCTGTCGGTGCCCGCGATCGGCTTGACGTGTTCGGTCCACCGCCAGCCCGGTTCGAACACGGCGCGGCCGACCGGGCCGCGCTCGTCGGTCAGCAGGTCGAGCCTGCCCTTGCCGTCCTCGAAGGGACGGGTCTCGTCGGCTGAGTCGAAGCTTCTCCGCACGATGCCGGTCATCGTCCGCTCCCGGCGCTGAAAGGTCGGTTCCCCGAGTTCCCTTCCAGGCTACGCCGGTTCTCCGCAGGCCGGCCGTTTGCCGAACGGTCGATTTCCTTTGGTGGAACCCAGCACATCCGTGGTCCGAATTCTGTACACATCCCCAGGGGGACAGAACTACACATAAAGGCCAGATAAGAGCACAATGAGACAGCGGCGCAATTCGCCGCAAGCGCGGCCCGACATGCAAGACGCCAGAAGGAGGCGAGTCACATGGCCGACGTCTCTCATCGCCACGGTGATATCTCAGGGCACCCCGACGCACCGGAAATGCGGGACCGATACGCCCGTATGCTCCAGACCCGAGGTGTGGCGGCGGTCGAGGAACTCGTGATCCTCGCCGGCGTCTACGCCGCGATCTCGGCGTGGACGGTCCACTTCGCCGCGGCACGACCGGAACTCGCCATCAGCAACCTGGTCGTCGGCATCGGCATCGCGGTCCTCGGCCTGTGCATGTCGATGGTCCCGGAGCGGTCGCAGGACCTGAACTTCGTGGTCCTGCTGCTCGGTGCGTGGCTGATCGTCTCGCCGTGGGTGGTCACGCGGGGCCCCGACACGGGCATGATCCTCAACAACGTCATCACCGGGGCGTGCGTCTGCCTGTTCGCCCTCACGGCCGGCGGACTGCTCATGAGCAAGAGGAGGACATGATCTCCGGCTCCTCCTCGATCCCCCGCTGACCCCGTCCGGAACGGCGGCACCTCGACTCCCGGGAGGTGCCGCCGTTCACCGTCCCCCAGGGGCGAACCGCATCCGCACGGTAACGAATTGACCCACGCGGTTTCGGCCACCTAAGTTCTGCGTAAAGCTTGCTCCACAGGGACAGGCTCTCCCGCTCGCATACCCAGTCCTTGGGGGGACAAAGTGAACTGGTACCTCGACGTTCTCAAGAAGTACGCGGTGTTCAGCGGCCGAGCGCGCCGCAAGGAATTCTGGATGTTCACGCTCTTCAACTTCATCGCCGCGGTCATCCTCGCCATCCTGGACAACCTCCTGGGCATACAGCTCCTGAGCCTCATCTACACGCTGGCCGTCTTCCTGCCGGCCCTCGGCGTCTCCGTCCGGCGTCTCCACGACACCGGCCGTTCCGGCTGGTGGATCCTCATCGCCCTGGTCCCGCTCGTCGGCGGCATCATCCTGCTGGTCTTCAACTGCCTCGAGGGCGAGCAGCAGCAGAACGCGTACGGCCCGAACCCGAAGCTGGCCCCGGCCTACTGACGGTCCCCGCGCCGAAGCACCGCGCATGCCCGTGGCCCCCGGAGGATTCCTCCGGGGGCCACGGCCGTGTCACGCCCCGGCCTGATCCCGGCGGGCCGCGTCCAGTTCGGCCCGGTCGGGCGGCCGGGCCCCGGCCCGGGAGACGGTCACGGCCGCCGCCGCCCCGGCCCGCGCGAGCAGTTCGGCCAACTCCCCGGCGGAGAGGGCGCCGAGGGCCGCCCGGTCCCGCGCGGCCAGCGCGTCCAGGACGGCGGACATGAACGAGTCGCCCGCACCGACGGTGTCGACGACGTCGACCGGGGGCGCCCCTGCGGCGACCGTGTGGTGCCGCGTGACGGCGAAGGAGCCGGCCGCGCCCCGGGTGACCAGGACGACGGCCGGGCCGAGGGCCAGCCAGCGGGCGGCGACCGCCTCCGGCTCCTCCCCCGGGTACAGCCAGGCCAGGTCCTCGTCGCTCGCCTTGACCAGGTCGGCGAGGGCGACGCAGCGTTCGACCCGGGTGACGGCCGGGATGTGTTCCCCCATCAGTTCGGGCCGCACGTTGGGGTCGTAGCTGACCGTGGCCCGGTCGCGGAACCGTTCGGCCCCGGCCAGGACGGCCGCCGCGCCGGGGGCGGTGACGGCCGCGATCGAGCCGATGTGCACATGGGCGGGCGCCCGCGCGGGCAGCGCTCCGGCCTCCAGCGTCCAGGCGATGTCGAAGGCGTACGCGGCCCGGCCCTCCGCGTCGAGGCCCACGACCGCCGACGGGGTGCGCCCGGGGTGGCCGCCGGTCTCCACCCGTACGCCCGCGCCCTTCAGATGGGCGCCGATCAGGCGCCCGGCGGGGTCGTCGGCGAGCTGGGTGAGCAGGGTGACGTCCCGGCCGAGGCGGGCGAGTCCGTACGCGACGTTGGCGGGGCTGCCGCCGGGGTGGACGCGGTCGGCGGCGCCGGGCGCGCGGACGATGTCGGCGACGCACTCGCCGATCACCAGGAAGGACATGGGTCGGATCTCCTCGGAGCGGGAGCGGGCGTCCCGGCCGCCGACCGTATCGTGTCACCGTCCAGGTCCTGTCGCGGGGGAGGTTCGGGTGGAGACGGAGACCGTCGAGGGACTCGCGGTCGTGTCGTTCGGCGGTGGAAAGGAGCTGGAGGACTGGCTGGAGAGCCACCACGGCGACACCCCGGGCATCTGGCTGCTGCTCGCCCGCAAGGGCGCGGACCTGGCCTCGCCGACGGCCGGGGAGATCCTGGACGCCACGCTCGCCTACGGGTGGATCACCGGCAAGCGCATGGCGCGCGACGAGCGGTCCTACCTCCAGAAGATCACCCCGCGCCGGCCCCGGAGCCTCTGGTCCCAGGTCAACGTGCGGCAGGTCGAGGAGCTGACCGCCGCCGGCCGGATGCGCGAGCCGGGCCTCGCCGAGGTGCGGGCGGCGCGGGCGGACGGGCGGTGGGAGGCCGCGTACCCCTCCCAGAAGGACGCGACCGTCCCGGACGACCTCGCGGCGGCCCTGGCGGCCGAGCCGCGCGCCGCGGCGGCCTTCGAGGCCCTGGGCAGGACGGACCGCTACCTGGTGATCCTGAGCCTCTGGCAGGCCCGCACCGCCGGGACGAGGGCGGCGCGGCTGGAACGGGCGGTGGCGGCGCTGGCGGCGGGCGGGCGGCCGCGGTGAGGAGCGGCGGGCGGCGCGGAGGAGTTCAGGCGGTCCGGTCGTCCCGGCGCCGCCGGTAGAGCACCTGGTGGGCGTCCCACTCCACGAAGGACTCCGCGTGCTCCAGGCCGACGGCCTCCAGGAGCCTGCGGGAGCGGTGGTTGGCCTCCTGGGTGACCGCGACCACGCTCGGCGTGCTCTCCAGGGCCCGCGCGACGGCCGCGCCGACCGCCTCGCGCGCGTAGCCGTGTCCCCAGTGCTCGGGCAGGAACTGGTAGGAGACCTCCGTCTCCCCGCCCCGTCCGCCGTCCTCCACCGTGACGAGCCCGAGGAGGACGCCGTCCTCGGCGCGGATCACGGCGTGGAAGCCGGGTGCCCCGACGATCCGCCGCTGCCGGATGCGGATGACGGGTTCGGTGACGGGGCCGCCGAGGTGGCGCCGTACGTCGGGATCGGTCCACAGCCGCGTCACGGCCGGCAGGTCGCCGCCGCGGACGGGCCGCAGCAGCAGCCGCTCGGTGCGGAGCGGCCGCGCCGCCGGGACCGGGGCCCGGGCCGGGCTCTCTGAGGTGGGCACCGGTCCATCCTCTCAGCCCTTCCGGCCCGTCGCGGAGCGGGCCCCCGGCCCCGGTCCGCCGCGTCAGAGGCGGTGCACGGTGTGGAGCTTGACGGCGTACGTGCCCGTGCCGTCCAGGGTGGAGGCTCCGCCCAGGTCGGCCATGGTCGGTCCGTCGCAGGTCTTGCGGCTGGAGAGGAAGCGGCGCTTCCCGTTCGTGTCCCTGCCCAGGTAGACGCCGACGTGGTCGACCGCGGCGGTCTGGCCGTCGTCGCCCGAGTCGGCGTTGAAGAGGACCAGGTCGCCCGGCTGGAGCTGGGCCGCGGCCGGCGGGACTCCGCCGGCCGTCCGGTCGACGCGGACGCCCGGCGCGTGGTCCGCCATGTCGCGGGACTTGCGGGGCAGCCGGGTCCCGGAGGTGTCCGCCCCGGCCGCCAGCGGGACGCCGTGGTGGTGGCCGAAGACCATCCGGGTGTAGCCGGAGCAGTCCAGGTTGCCGGCCTGCGCGCTCGACGGACCGGTGTACGTGCCGTCCGGGAAGGTCCAGCCGAGGTTCATGTACTCGTGGAAGTCGGCGCCCTCGTAGCGGTTGCCCCGCGGGTCGAGGTGGCCGTAGCCGGCCCGGCCGAGGACCTGGCGGCCCGCCGCGGGACCGGCCCCCGCGGTCACGGCCGGACCGCCCGGCAGGAACATCGCCGCGCAGGCGAGCACGTCGGGTGCGGTCGAACCGGCCCAGGAACGGACGCGGGCCTCAAGGTCCGGGGTCCACGTGCCGTCGAACGGCCGGTCCAGGACGCGCACCCAGTCGCCGTGGGTGACGGCCGGCGGGGCCTCCCAGGTCGCGGCGGTCACCTCGAAGCGGCTCACGGTCAGCCTGACCGGCAGGTTGGTGCAGCCGTCGTTGGCGAGGGCGCGCAGTCCCACCCGGCCCTTGCCGAAGGTGGCGTCGTCGGTCTCGACGGTCCAGGCGGCGGGCTCGGCGCCGGCCGTGCGCCAGGCCTTAGCCCTGATCCCGGTGCCCTCGCGGCGGACCCGTATGGTCCACGTGGTGCCGGCGGCGACCCCGGTGGCCAGGGGGACGGCCGGCGCCAGCTGCGTGACGGTGTCGGCGACCTCCTTCTCGACGCGGAGCTCGACCGCTCCCGAGGTCGTGAACGACAGCCGGGCCCGGTAGTTGTTGTGGGTGTCCTGGTAGCCGAAGGACAGGGCGTACGAACACGCCTGGCCGGTGGGCACCTTGTCGAACGAGGCCGTCGCGCGCACGTCGACGTCGGTGATCTCGCCGTCGCGGACGCTGGCGTGGCGGCTCGCGCGGTCCGTGGTCAGGTTGATGACGCCGGCGCCGGGGGTGACCGCGTAGTCGTCGGCCGGTCCGCCGAGGGTGGTCCAGCCGCCACCGCCGGGCGCCGTGCCCCAGTACACGCGGTCGGCCTCCGGGAGCGCCGGGTCCGGCAGGGTGCGCCGGAAGTCGTCGACGAAGGGCCTCTTGTCCTCGGTGAAGGTGCGCTCGGGGCCGGGGAGGACCACCGTGCGGGCGCCGTGCGTCAGGAGCGCGACGCGTCTGCCGCCGGAGGTGACCTCGGTGCGGGCCGGGGTGCCGGGCAGTACGGCGGTGTCGAGCGCGCCGAGGGTCACGGAGGTGAACCAGTCGGCGCCGAGGGGGGCGACGGTCACGGCGGAACGGGGGCCGCCGAGGCCGGCCGGGAGCGCGGCGCCGGTCGGGGCGGCGGCGGGGGCGGCCGCCTGCGCGGCGCGGGCGGGGGTCGCGGCCAGCGAGGCGAGGGGAACGGCGGCCGCGGTGGCGGTCAGCGCGGTCAGCAGGGTGCGCCGGGAGGTGCCGCCGCCGTGGGAGGTGTGAGTCATGGGAGTCATCATCCGGACGGCCGGGAGGCGGTCCGCGACCGGGTGCCGAAAAGCCGGGGTGGGGCCGATCGTTCCCTCCTCGACCGGCCTCGTACACGCTTCCGCACGCTTCGAACCTTTGCCCCGTCCGTCCCGCTCCTCCCTCGCCCGCGCCCCACCAGCGCGTTTCCGTGGCCACCCGCCGTCTTCCGCCACGGAGCGCCCCTTCGTGGCCGATACCCGCCGGGCCTTTGACATATGCCAGGAGCACCACCGGATCGAGTGTTGCCAAACCTCTTACGGGCCGTCCCGGGCTGTGCGACAGTCGTGTGCGGGCCTTCCCCTCACACGTGGCCGCGCCGCGCCTGTATCGGAGTACGACATGCCGTCCCCTCTGTTCGCGGACCGCCCCGCCCAGCCGCCGGTGCCGGGTGCGGTGGACGCGCTGATCTCGCAGACCCGCCGCCTGCGCGGCGACGTCGACGCCGTCCGCCGGGACGCCGTGGCGAACGAGGACGATCCGCAGCAGCGGTGGCAGCGTGCCCTGTGCGACCTCGCCGTGCACCAACTCGACGACCTCGGAGCCCAGTTGGGCCAGCTCCGGGCGGGCGTCCCGGTGGAGGTCCCGCCGGAGGCGGAGGCCGGCGGAGAGGCCGTCCCCGACACGGGGTTCGCGACCGATCCCGGCACCGCCTACGGCCCGGCCGCCCCGGCGCGCACCGGCGCGCTGCTCTCGCGGGTCGGCAGCGCCGAGTGGAACCTGCTCACCGACGAGGTGAGCTGGACCGAGGAGCTGTACGGGATCTTCGGCCGCACCCGGGAGAGCGGCCCGATGTCGCTCGACGAGATGCCCACGATGGTCTTCGCCGAGGACCAGCCCCTCCTCCAGGGGATGGTGACGGACTGTCTGATCGACGGGAAGCCGATCGACGGCGAGTTCCGGATCGTACGGACCGACGGCCGGGTGCGCACCGTCCACATGACGGGCGAGCCCGTCCTCGACTCCGACGGCTGCACCGCCTCCATGTGGGCCGTCGTCCGCGACGTCAGCGAACTGCGGCGCAGCCAGCGGGCGGTCAGGGAGAGCCGGGCCGGCCTGGAGCGCAGCCGGGACATCGAGCGCACCGAGCGCCGGGTCGCCGTCGAGCTCCAGGAGGCGGTCCTGCCGCCGTGGCACGGCTCGCTGCACTTCGCCCACGAAGGACCGGCCCCGCTCGACGTGGCCGCGCACTACCTCCCGGCCGCCAGCACCGGACTGATCGGCGGCGACTGGTACGACGCGCTCGCACTGCCGGACGGGGACGCCCTGCTGACCGTCGGCGACCTGACCGGACACGGGGTCGCCGCGACCTCCTCGATGGCGATGCTCCTCGGCGCGCTGCGCGGCATGGCCGTCGCCGGCATCCGCCCCGCCGCCCTGATGGGCCACCTCAACCAGCTCCTGGAGACCTCCGTACAGCCCGCGCTGGGCAGCGCGATGTGCTGCCGGTACGACCCCGTCGCCCAGACCCTGACCTGGGCGCAGGCCGGCCACCCCGCCCCGCTGCTCTTCCGCGACGGGGCGGGACGCGCCCTGCGGCGGCCCGAGGGCGTCCTCCTCGGGGCGACGACCGGCGCCGCGTACGACGAGGCCGAGACCCGGCTGCTCCCGGGCGACCTGCTCGTCCTGCACACCGACGGGCTGACCCGCGGCAGCGGTGCCGCGCACGACGACACGGGCGCACGGCGACTGCTCGCCCTCGGCCCCCGGCTCGCCGGGGCGCGGGACGCGCAGGAGGGCGTACGGATGGTGGTGGAGGAGTTCGGCGAGGAGTCGCGCGAGGACGACGCCTGCGTGATGGTGGTCCGGGTCGGCCACTGAGCCGCCCGACGACCGACGACCGACGACCAAGAATGGCGGTCCCGGTCCCCGGTCCCCCGAAGGGGCCGGGGATCAGGCCTGTCCGGGCCTCGGACGGTTGACGGGCGACCGCGAGAGGGCCAGCTCGATCTCCTCGCGCAGCACGTCGGTCCTGGCGTAGTCGGCGTACTGGCCGGTGAGCCGGTACATCTCCCGCAGCCGGTCCCAGGTCCGGTGGGACGAGGTCTCCCCCATGGACGTGAGGGCGAGCCGGGCGTACCGGTCGGCCTGCTCCGGGTCGTCGGCGATGAAGCAGGCCGAGGCCAGGGAGATGTGGTCGAAGAGCTTCGACCGCTCATGCCCCTTGCTCCGCAGTTCGAGCGCCAGCTTGGCGTGGCGCTGCGCGGGGATCGCGGCGGCCGGGTCGTGGTCGGCGAGGGTGCGGTAGGCGAGGGCCTCCATGCCGTGCATGTCGGCCTCGTCGAAGTTCTGCATCCAGTCCGGCGTCGCCTCGTCGCGCCGGTCCGACACGAACAGGTCCTCGGCCTCGCCGAGGGTCCGGCGCATGGCCTGCCCCCGGCCCATCGACGCCTGCGCCCAGGCCTCGATGGTGTGGAACATGGCCCGGGTCCTGGGCAGCAGCCGCTCGCCCGAGCCCGTCTTGGCGAGCTTCATCAGGTCGAGGGCGTCGTCGGGCCGGCCCAGGTGCACCATCTGGCGCGCGGCGCGGGACAGCGCCTCGCCGGCCCGGGGGCGGTCGCCGCTCTCGCGGGCCGCGTGGGCGGCGATGACGAAGTACTTCTGCGCCGTGGGTTCGAGGCCGACGTCGTGGGACATCCAGCCCGCGAGGACGGCCAGGTTGGCGGCGACGCCCCACAGGCGCCGCTGGAGGTGGTCGGCGTGGCGGTAGGCGAGCATGCCGCCCACCTCGTTGAGCTGGCCCACCACGGCCTTGCGCTGGAGACCGCCGCCCCGGGAGGCGTCCCAGGCGCGGAACACCTGCACCGAGTGCTCCAGGGCCTCGATCTCCTCCGACCCGATGGGGGCGGCCTCGTAGCGGTCGAACCCGGCGGGGTCGGCGTGGAGGGGATCGGCGGCACGCGGAACGGCGCCCGGGCGGGCGGGGTCGGTCTGCAGCCAGTCGTGCATGGCGTTGCTGAGTACGGAGCCGGCGGCGAGCGCGGCACCCGCGCCCACCAGGCCGCGTCGGTTGAGCATGAGGTCCATTCCCGTGAATTCGGTGAGGACCGCCGCCGTACGATCGGGTGGCCAGGGCAGTTGGTCAGGGTTCTCCGTCTTGCCGACGTCCTGCCGTTTCCCTGCACGCCCGTGTCGTACGAACCCGAGGTCCTCGATGGTCACGACACGGCCGAGTCGCTCGGTGAACAGTGCTGCCAGCACCCGGGGGACGGGATCACGCGGGGTCTCGCCCCGGTCGATCCACCGCCGCACCCGCGAGGTGTCGGTCGCCAGCTGGGGGTGGCCCATGGCCGCCGCCTGCCGGTTGACGAGCCTCGCGAGTTCGCCCTTGGACCATCCGGCCAGGCCGAACAGGTCTGCCAGGCGGGTGTTGGTTTCTCCGGTCACGTCTAAGCCCCCAGGTTCTCGGCTGAGTTGACAGTAACCCCTGTCATGGGGCCGGGGACTATTCGCCAGGCTTTCGCCAGGGGTCGCCCGGTGTTCCGCCACCCGCGCGCGGGTGTCAGGTAGGAACGCGCCACCCCGCCCCGCCGACCGGCCCTCATTCCCCAGGGTGCGGACCGGGGGCGGGCGGGGCGACGCACGCAACTCGTCGGCGCACGAAGGGATCTGTCACCTCCATGTACACAGCATCGTCCTCCGTGTCCGCCCCGCCCCGGCCGCAGCACCGCATCGTCCCGGCCGGCGCCGGACCGTACCTGGCCCCCGCTCCCCAGGCCGTCCGGCCGAGGCGCTGGGCGGGCGGCACCGGTACCCAGCCGGTCAGCGGAAGAATCGATCTGTCCGGCCCCCAGGGCGCGCAGCTGAAGATGGCGATCGCCTCGGTCCACCGCATCTGCCCGGAGTTCAAGCCGGTGCAGGTCCTGCGGCGCAGCGGTCGTTCCGTACTGATCGTCGGGACGACCGGACGGGCCACGGCGGTCGCGAAGTGTTTACTGGACCACTCGCCGGCCTGGGTCGAGCGGTTCCGGCACGAAATAGCTTCCTACCGCGCCTTCGTCCGGCACCGTCCGCCGGTGCGGGCGCCCCGGCTGATCGCGGCGGACCCGGAGAACTGCACGCTGGTGATCGAGCGGATGCCCGGACGGGCGGCGGCGCTGTCGCGCCACCCCGTCGAGGCCCCGCCCCGCGCCGACGTGCGGGCCGCGCTCGGCGCGATCGCCCGGCTCAACGCCTGGCGGCCGCCGGCCGGCACCTTCGACGCCCCGCTGGACTACGGCGCCCGGATCGCCCGGTACCACGAGCTCGGTCTCTTCACCGACCGGGACCGGGACGACCTGCAGAAGCTGCTGCACGGTCTGGCGCACGCGGGCGGCCGCCAGGGCATGGGCCAGTTCTGCCACGGCGACGCGCTGCTCTCCAACGTGCTGCTCTCCCCGGCGGGTCCCGTCCTCGTCGACTGGGAGCACGCGGGCTGGTACCTGCCCGGCTACGACCTGGCGACCCTGTGGGCGGTGCTCGGTGACGCGCCGCTGGCCCGGCGCCAGATCAGTCAGCTCGCCCAGCAGGCGGGCCCGGCCTCCCGGGACGCCTTCCTGGTGAACCTGATGATCGTGCTGACGCGGGAGATCCGCACCTACGAGACGGCGGTGCAGCGCACCATGAAGGAGGCCCCGCCGGCCGGTTCCGTGCCGGTTCCCTCGGGGGCGCTCGCGCCCGGGGAGGAACAGCGGCTGCTCCTGAGGCGGCTGCACGACGACTGCGCCATGGCACGGCGGGCCGTGCGCGCGGCGGTCGGGACGCGCTGAGAAGCGGGTCCTGCCGACCACGGGGGTGGTGCGCCGTGCGCCCGGTGCCGACACACCGGGACGCGGCGCACCGGCTTCTCCGGCCGCGCCCTCCCCGCGCCCGCCCCTCCAGTGGTCCACTCCAGTGACGCGTCCCAGGCCCGGGGCCCGTCGCCGCGAAACTCCGCCGTCCGGCCTCCATTCCGGCTCTGACGTGGGAACTTCCTTCGTCGAGGGTGTGATTGACGGATCGTTCGGGAGCCGATACCCCTGTACGGGTTCGGCCCCGCACGCCCCCTCCGTGTCACCCCCACGCCCCTGGAGGCCGCTTTGCTCCGTTCCGGGTCCCCCCGACGCACACCGAGGGCGGTGGGCGCCCTGGCGTCCGCCGCCCTGCTGCTCCCCCTGCTGTCCGCCGCGCCGCCGGCCGGTGCCGACGCGCCCGAGGCGGGTGCCCTCCAGGGGCAGTTCGCCCGGGCGGCGGCGCGCCACGGCGTGCCCGAGAGCGTGCTGCTCGCCGTCTCGTACCTCCAGTCGCGGTGGAACGGCCACGGCGGCGCGCCGAGCGTGACCGGCGGGTACGGGCCGATGCACCTGACGGACGCGGTGACGGCCCTGACGCGGTCCGCCCCGCACCACTCGGACGGCGAGGAGGACCCGCGCGGCGACTCCTCGCGCCCGGCGCGCACCGAGACGCCCGCGCCCGCGCCGGTGCCGTCCGCCGACCGGCTGCCGGAGCGGCTGCGGACCCTGGAGCGGGCGTCCGCGCTGTCCGGGATCCCGGCCGAGGAGCTGCGGACCCGGACGGCCGCCAACATCGAGGGCGGCGCGGCCCTGCTCGCCGCGGCGCAGCGGGAGGCCGGGCTGCCCGCGAGCGCGGACCCGGCCGACTGGTACGGGGCCGTGGCGCGGTACTCCGGCGCCGACGACTCGGCGACGGCGGCCACGTACGCGAACGACGTGTTCGACGTGATCCGGACCGGGGAGACGCGGACGACGGACAGCGGGCAGGTGGTGACGCTCCCGGCCGACCCGTCGGTGGCGCCCGCCGCGGAGCAGGTGTCGGCGCTCGGCCTGCGCGCGCCGGCCGCCGGTCCCGTGGAGTGCCCGCGGACGGTGGCCTGCGAGTGGATCCCCGCGCCGTACGAGGAGTTCGGCGACGGCGACTACGGCAACCACGACAAGGCCGACCGGCCCGTCTCCCAGTCGATCGACTACATCGTGATCCACGACACCGAGGCCACCTGGGACGTCACCCTGGGCCTGGTGCAGGACCCGGCGTACGTGTCGTGGCAGTACTCGCTGCGCTCCTCCGACGGGCACGTCGCGCAGCACCTGTCGCTGAAGGACGTCGGCTGGCACGCGGGCAACTGGTTCGTGAACGCCAAGTCGGTGGGCCTGGAGCACGAGGGCTTCCTGACCGCGCCGGACTCCTGGTACACGGAGGCGATGTACCGGTCCTCGGCGCGCCTGGTGCGGTACCTCGCCGACCGGTACGACGTCCCGCTGGACCGGCAGCACGTCCTGGGCCACGACAACGTGCCGGGCACGGTGACGTCCTCGATCCGGGGCATGCACACGGACCCGGGCCCGTACTGGGACTGGGCGCACTACTTCCGTCTGCTCGGCCGTCCGATCGTCCCGAGCGCGGGTCCGCACGCGGGCGTGGTGACGATCCGGCCGGACTACGACGCCCACCGGCCGGTCCACACGGGCTGCGTGACGGCGGGGACGGCGTGCGCGCCGCACGGCAGCGGGGCGGTGCGCCTGCACACCGCGCCGAGCGCCGACGCGCCCCTGGTGAAGGACGTCGGGCTGCGGCCGGGCGGGGAGGACTCCACCACCGGCGTCAACGACACGGGCGCGCGCGCCTCGACGGGGCAGAGCTTCGCGGTGGCGGAGCGCCGGGGCGACTGGACGGCGGTCTGGTACCTCGGTCAGAAGGCGTGGTTCCACAACCCGCGCCGGCAGCCCACGGCGGTGGACGGGCGGGGGCTGGTCCTGACGCCGAGGCCGGGGCTCGCGGAGGTGCCGGTGTACGGGCGGGCCTACCCGGAGGCCTCGGCCTATCCGGCGGGCGTGCCGGTGCAGGCGGTGTCGCCGCTGCCGTACGGGCTGCTCGCCGGTCAGCGGTACGTGGTGGGCGGCCGTACCCCGGGCGAGTACCTCTTCGCACCGACGTTCGACACGACCGGGCACACGGTCGTCCGGGGCCGGGAGGAGTACTACGAGATCCAGTTCGGCCATCGGGTGGCCTTCGTGAAGGCCGCCGACGTGCGGGTTTCCCGCATCTGACGGAAGGGTGGCCGAAAGGCTCGGGGTGGGGGGGGGGGGGCGGGGGGGCCCCCCCCCCGCCGGGGTGGTATGGCTATTTTGGGGGTTGGGTTTGGGGGGACGGGGGGGGGGATGGGTGG